>JBCDDV010000220.1:0-5436 GCA_039180145.1 Cyanobacteria bacterium P01_G01_bin.49
GAAAAAGTTTCCCGTGAAGTCTTATCTTTACCGATGTTTCCTGATCTTTCTTTTGAAGAACAAGAAGGGGTTGCCTATTCCTTAAAAGATCATTGTTTTTAAGTAAATTCCCACAATTATCACCCCTAGTCATAAAAAAGTTAAATAAACTAGAGATGTAACCAAAAGCTATGATAAAACTAGGGGAAAAATAAAAGTTTTAGGATTAAGTTCATGAATCAAGTAAAAACTATTTTTGGCCAAGGAATTCCCTTAGTAGGCGATGATATCGATACTGATCGAATTATCCCAGCAAGGTTTTTGCGTTGTGTTACTTTTGACGGATTAGGAGAGCAAGTTTTTGCCGATGATCGCAGCCAATTAAAAGGAAAACATCCTTTTGATCTTCCTCAGTACCAGGATGCTCAAATTTTAGTGGTTAATGAGAACTTTGGCTGTGGGTCTTCACGAGAACACGCCCCCCAAGCCATTATTCGTTGGGGAATACAAGCCATTATTGGGGAAAGTTTCGCTGAAATCTTTTTCGGAAATTGTATTGCTAATGGTATCCCCTGTGTAACAGCTTCCTCTGAAGCCGTCCGAACCTTACAAACTCTCTTACAAAACAATCCCCAAACTCAACTGAGTCTTGATTTAAACACGATGCAAGTGCATTGCGATGATTGGATGACTTCTGTCTCTATGGGAGAAGGATCTCGTCAAATGCTACTAGAAGGAACTTGGGACAGTTGTGGGCAGTTAACCCAAAATATTCCAGAAATTAAAGCAACAGCCCCAAAATTGCCTTATCTCTCTTGGCAATCCTAGATTGTCGGTGATCTTCATCAACAATTGAAGCTAATCTCCATCCTACACAAGCTCGAAGAGCTAAGTTAACCTATTAATATTAAGAAATGTTAAAAAGACTGGGGTTACTCCATGTCAAATAAAGAGTTAATCATTAAAAATGTGATCAATGCTGAGGAATTAATCTGGCGATATGGTCAGGGAGACAGAGATTTTAGTCGGTTCGATCTTCAACGAGCGGATATTATTCAAGCTAGCCTTAGTGAAATTAATTTAAGTCGTACTGCCTTAGATTGGGCTAACCTTAGTGGAACTGATCTCAGTGGGGCCAATTTGAGTCGTGCTGATCTCGTTCACGCGCGTCTGATCAGTGCCAAATTAGTATCGGCCGATTTAACTGGTGCTAATCTTAGTAACGCTGATTTGAGTTGGGTAAATTTAAAAAATGCTTCCTTAGTCAGTGCAGATTTGAGTGGTGCTAATCTTAAGCAAACTAATCTAAGTTATACCGATCTGAGAAGTGCTAATCTGAGTGGGACGGATCTCAGTGGGGCAGATTTAACTGGGGCAAAACTAAGACGTGCCGATCTCAGTGGGGCTAATTTAAGTGGGGTTGATCTGAGTGGGGCTAATTTAAGTCGTGCCGATCTCAGTGGAGCAGATCTTAGAGAAGCAGACTTATCTAATGCTAACCTCTACAAAGCAGATATTAGTGAGAGCAAATTACACAATAGCGACTTACAAGAAGCCTTTTTACAAGGGGCTAATTTAAGTCGTGCCAACTTAAAAGGAGCGAATTTAACGGGAGTCTCTTTACGAGAGAGGAATCTCAGTCTGGTTACCCTTTCTGAGTTCAATTTTCACGCTGTTAGTTTAGCGAGTGAAATTGATTTCAGTTCAGCCAATTTGCACAGGGCAAATTTAAAAGGAGCAATTTTGCGCCACGCCAATTTAGGGTATAGCCTACTTCATAAAACTTATTTGAATGATAGTATCTTGCGGGGAGCTAATTTAATTGATGCGTCTTTACGCAGTGGAGATCTGCGTAATGCTAATCTTAGTAACAGCGATATTAGTAATGTTAATTTTACTGAAACAATCATGCCTGATGGGAGTCGTCATCCTTAGATCAATTTAATTAAACTTGGTTTATCGACAGAAACGGCGACTTTGATCAAAAGTTGGTTCTTGCCAAGAAAAAGCAAAATGACTCATGGATTTAAGTTGAGGAAATTTAGCCTGAATAGCCGACATTTGTGTTTTTAAAGTGGGACGATTTTCTTGCTTTTTATCCCATAATCCAGCGATCGCAGGCGTAATCTTGACCTGAGAGGGAGACATTTTCATCACTCGTTCTACTTGTTGCACAATACAGCCAGCATCTTGACATAATCCATAGGCCATGGGATGAAATTCCAAAGAAGCAGGAAACTTATCCCACGCTTGCAAACGAGAATCAAAGCCTTTTTCTCCTACCAGTTGATTGCCATCTGGGAAAAACACCGCCCCTGCTGGAATGCCTGAACGTTCTACGGCTGAAGTGGCAAAGGAAACAAAATTAATCACCCCTTGGGCAGCATGGGCAACCGCAAGATACCAAATTTCTCTCTTTAAGCGTTGATAAAGCACTTCTGGAGAGTCTTTGGCTTCTGTGTCAGGAGGAACTCGTCCTTGCCACAGGGGAGAAGCTTCATCAGGATATAATTGAGCAACTTGTTTGACATCATTTAAGGTGATATATCCCTTCGTAATGTAGCGTTGAATTAACTCTCTTCCTTGATTATTTAATCCCCGTTTCAACAATGCTTTTTGAGAAGCTGGACTATAAATCCATAAATCTTTCACTCCTCCTACCACAGACTCAGTTCCCGTTCCCCTTGGATAACGCACATAGTCAAATAGCACCCCATCGGGTCGTCTTTTTAGAATTCCTTGCAGTAAACTGTAATAATCTTGTTGTGCTTGACGGTTGTAGGGATCAATAAAGGCTTGAGATTGATCATGAACAAAGCTGGTACTATCTTGTCCTTTTCCATTGCGCGCTAAGACTGCCTGGCGATCGCTGCGTTGAGCATAAGCGTAACCGAAGTTGAGGGTAAATAACCAAGCATAGACTTTTAAGCCCCGTTGCCGTCCTTTTTTGATCGCTTGGGCTAATAAGTCTACATTTTCATGCCCAGGGGTTCTAACTACCGTCTTCCAAGGGGTGGGATTATCAGCGGGGGGTAACAACACCTGACTATCGGAAAAGACTTCTACATAGACGGTATTGTAGCCTCGATTGACAATCCGATCCAACACAGCATCGAGAGAACCAGGACGAACGTCACACGGATATAATCGTAACCAAATGGCTTGTTCTTGGGGCCAGGTTTGGCGACGACAACGGTTTAATTGTGTGGCATGTTGTTGCACTAAACTTTGATAGTTATTTTGTCCGTCAGCATTACCTTTCAACGCTGTTTGTAATAAGTTTTCTTTTTGGGCGATCGCTTGATCAGAAAAGTGACAATATTTTTCCGTTGCTGCTTGGACTATTTTAATTTGGCTTACGGGTATCATACTGTTAGTCAAGGCAACCAGTATCCCCACCATAATGTAAAGAAATTTTTGAGCAAGCGATCGCTGATTCATTAATCTTTTCCCTTCCTATTGACATACTCCCGTCGGCATAGCCGAGGGATTCTAACACCTCACGATGCTAGTTTTCTGCTTCGTCCTGTGCCAGCTAGAGTATCGTGACCGATGCTCCCCGTCGCTTCCAGTCCACAGACATTTTTATCTACGCTATGCCCTAGCGCAGAGATACCTCGATTCCTTACTTCCTGACTAGCTGCGACATCTCTTGTCGTTTGATATCCACACTCATTGCAGCGGTGAATTCGGACATCTAAGGTTTTCTTCCCAGTGTGTGCGCCACAATTAGGACAAGTCTGAGATGTTCCATCTTTGTTGACTTCGGCAAAATACACATCACGGCGAAAACATACCCATTTTAAGATGTCAACAAACTGACCAAAACCAGCATCGGCACTTTGCTTAGAAAGCATCCCTCTTTGCCAACTGACAAAGTTAATGTCTTCTACAAATATCATGCCAGCACCATCACAAAGATGATGGCTTAATTTATAGTGCCAGTCCTTTCTGGTGTCAGATATACGCTGATGCAATCTAGCTATTTTCTGGTTTAACTTGTGTCGATTATTTGACCCTTTTTGTTTATTTCTTAACCTACGGGACAGCAATTTCAGCTTGTCTTGTAGAGTCTTGAGAAATCTGGGTCGTTTAATCTCTTCTCCGTCACTGGTAGCCACGAACTTAGCGTAGCCTAAGTCCAATCCCCTGGGATGTCCGTGAGGCATAGAACTAGGAACATCAACGTCTAATTGTAGTGACAGCATGACGAAGTATCCAGATGCTTTTCTCACAATCCTTGCTTGCTTGACCTCGAATCTATCGGGGATAGATCTTGAGAGTCGCCATTGAACCCATCCTAGTTTGGGAAACTTAATAGCATCATTTCTGATTGGGTCTTTCCCCAACTGAGGGAAAACAAACGACCGCATCCGATACTTGTTCTTAAAACGTGGGAAACCAAAGCCTCTAACTTTCATCTCATCCCAAGCTCTGTCCAAAGTCCTCAAAGTTTGTTGAAGAACTTGAGAATGAACAGTTTTTAACTGAGGATACTGTTTTTTAGCTTCAGTTAACTGTTTAGCTTGTTTGTGGTAGTCACAGAAAGGTTCATCAGCAGAAATGATATATTCAGAATTAATCGAGCAAGCATTTACAGGAGACTTACGAGAGGCACACCAATCTTTGCGCTTCAAGAGGGCAAAGTTCCAAACAGAACGGCACACATCTAGGGTTTGCTCGATGATGGCAATTTGTTCAGATGTTGGTTGTAGTTTAAATTCGTAGGTCATGGTTAGCATGGTTCTATTTTAGCTTACACAAAAAACATTTACGTGTAAACTTTATTAAAGTTAGCTAAAAGCGGAGCGAACTGTTCGGAGGGAACCTCCGAACCAGCACGCGCACCAAGCATAGGTTGATCTGTTGGTCGGGTTTCCCGTCGAAGACGCGCGAAGCACCCCACCCGACATTTAAGATAAGAGGGTGGGCAAACACCCACCCTCTTATCTTGTTCAATGATCAAAACTAAATAGCCACTAAAGCATCTTGAATCGTCTTGTTATAGATAATTCTTCCTGGGGTTGTGCGCACAAATTGAGAAAGAATTTCCCCGTCTTTTTCTCTGACTCTTCTTTCTCGATAATGTTTGACGACACTACCATCTTCGAGAGTTTCCGTTTTCAAGATTTCAGTATCAGGTTTATTGGTGACCACTTCCCCTTGATAGCGTAGCCAAACATAAGCATGTAAATCGACTTGCCCATGCTCATAGGCCTTGATAGCATCATCAATACTACCAAAATAGCGCCCACCGCCTTTCTGGGAATTCGGATTTTCTGCGGTGAGATAATAACACCCTAATACCATATCCTGAGATGGGGCAACAATTGGTTTACCCGTCGCCGGAGATAAGATATTGTGACAGGCAAGCATCAATAATCTGGCCTCTGCTTGAGATTCCAAGGACAAAGGAACATGAACCGCCATTTGGTCACCATCAAAATCAGCATTAAA
>JBCDDV010000221.1:0-5435 GCA_039180145.1 Cyanobacteria bacterium P01_G01_bin.49
AAACCATGCTATGGCATGGGGTTGGCGGTGTTTTTCTCCTCGCTTTAATTATTTTGATGACCGTGTGGCGAGGATTTCAACGCTATATATGGCGAAACGACGAAGGGATACAAGTACAGTGGAGTTATTTATTAGTAGGTGTTTTAATCCTATTTTTGATGTTTCTTCATGGAACATTAGGGGCCCAATTAGCGGCTGAATTTGGCGTGCATAATACGGCTGCGGGTTTATTGAAACTAGGAAAAAATCCGAATTTTCTCCTCCAGTAATTGAGTTAAATGTAATGAAAACGCCACAGATTTTCTTATTAGTTACGGCTGCTCTTATCTTAGGATTAATTAGTCTTTGGATAGGAGATCAATCATATAGTTGGTTGCCCCCTCAAGGGTCTACAGAATCGATTTTAATTGATGATTTATTTGCTTTTTTGGTGAGTTTGGGGTCATTTATTTTTCTGGGCGTGACAGGAGTTGTTATTTATTTTGTTATCTTTAATCGGGCAGCAAAATATGATTGGCGTGATGGCCCTGCCATTGAAGGGAATATAACCTTAGAAATTATTTGGACAGTTATTCCCATTTTATTGGTATTTTGGATTGCTGGATATAGTTACCAAATCTATCAAAAAATGGGGATTCAAGGGACTGGTCTTCACGCTCATCAATCAATAAATACGGTACAAATTGAGTCAGCTAATCAAGGGATTGAAACAATAGAAGTCATTGCTAAACAGTGGGCTTGGATCTTTCGTTATCCCGATAGTAATGTTACCAGCACAGAATTACATTTACCCGCCAATAAACGGGTTCGTTTAGCCTTGCGATCGCAAGATGTTTTGCATGGTTTTTATATTCCGGCGTTTCGCCTCAAACAAGATATGATTCCCCAGGAAACCATTGATTTAGAATTTACCCCTATTCGTCCCGGAAATTATCAATTAGAGGATTCTCAATTTAGTGGAACTTATTTTGCCACCATGACAGCCAATATTATAGTTGAGTCTGAAGAAGACTATCAACATTGGTTAAAAAAAGCAGAAAAACAAAAGCCTTTTTTAGCGAATAATCAAGCGTTTTCTGAGTATTCTCAACAATCCCAAAAAGCGATTAAAACGGGTTGGCCTTCTGTGGTTCCATCTCCACCTCCGATGGTTAATTATCAGTAGAAATTGAAAATCTCATAAAACGCAGGAGAAAGTTATCAAGTGACCATTAATAGTAACCAAAATACTAATGAAAAAGTTGTGATAGAAACTCATATAAAAAACCATAATGAAGCGTCAGCAAGAGACTGGAAACGATATTTTAGTTTTAGTACCGATCACAAAGTCATTGGTATTCAATACCTAGTCACTTCTTTTGTTTTCTTCCTCATTGGTGGTATTTTTGCCATGATTATTCGCGGGGAATTAATTACCCCTGAATCTGATTTAGTAGATCGTACCTTCTACAACGGAATGTTTACCATGCACGGTACGATTATGTTATTTTTGTGGACATTTCCTTCATTGGTGGGATTAGCAAACTATTTAGTTCCTTTGATGATTGGGGCGAGAGATATGGCGTTTCCTCGTCTTAATGCGGCCGCTTTTTGGATGGTTCCGGTGGTGGGCATTTTAATCATGACCAGCTTTTTTGTCCCTAGTGGTTCGGCCCAAGCGGGATGGTGGTCTTATCCCCCTGTTAGTCTTCAAAATCCTACAGGAGACTTAATTAATGGGCAATTTTTATGGATTTTAGCCGTAGCCATCTCAGGGGTATCCTCAATTATGGGGGCAGTCAATTTTGTCACCACGATTGTAAAAATGCGGGCCCCAGGCATGACCTTTTTCAGAATGCCCGCCTTTGTATGGACAGTATTTAGCGCGCAAATTATTCAATTATTTGGACTGCCTGCCTTAACCGCAGGGGCAGTGATGTTGTTATTTGATTTAACCGTAGGAACCAGCTTTTTCGATCCTGCTAAGGGAGGTAATGCGGTTTTATTTCAGCACTTTTTCTGGTTTTATTCCCATCCTGCCGTTTATGTGATTATTTTGCCTATCTTTGGAATTTTCTCTGAAATATTTCCCGTTTATGCCCGTAAACCTTTATTTGGTTACAAAGTTGTGGCTATTTCTTCTTTAATTATTGCGGGAGTGAGTGGGTTGGTGTGGGTGCATCATATGTATGCCAGTGGTACACCAGGATGGATGCGAATGGTGTTTATGCTATCTACCATGTGTGTTTCCGTTCCCACAGGCATTAAAGTGTTCGCCTGGGTTGCTACCATTTGGGGCGGTAAATTGCGCTTAAATACTCCCATGCTGTTTGCGTTGGGGGCATTAATCATGTTTGTCTTTGCGGGGATTACAGGGATTATGTTGTCTGCGGTTCCCGTCGATATTCATGTCAACAATACTTACTTTGTGGTGGGTCATTTTCACTATGTCCTTTATGGAACAGTAACAATGGGGATGTATGCAGCTATCTATCATTGGTTTCCGAAAATGACAGGACGTATGTATTATGAGGGGTTAGGTCAGTTGCATTTCTGGTTAGCATTTATTGGGACGAATTTGAATTTCTTACCAATGCACCCTTTGGGATTGCAAGGAATGTTGCGTCGCGTCTCTTCTTATGACCCTCAATATACCTTTTGGAATGTGATAGCAAGTTTGGGGGGATTTTTGTTAGGAATGTCTACCTTACCCTTCATTTTAAATATGGTTAGTTCTTGGATACAAGGAAAAGAAGCCCCTGATAATCCTTGGCGCGCTATTGGTTTGGAATGGTTAACAACATCGCCTCCTGATGTCGAAAATTTTGAAGAAATTCCTATCGTTATTGCTGAACCCTATGGGTATGGAAAATCTGAAGCTTTGGTAAGTAATAAAAAATCGTTAATCGTTGGAGAAAATAGCAATGGATAGTTCACTTTCGTCAGAAAAGTTGCAACAATTAGAGCATCATATTGCTCAAGAACATGAACATGATGAACAAGCTAATAGTATGTTTGGCTTTATTGTTTTCTTGTTATCGGAAAGTGTTATTTTTCTCAGCTTTTTTGCTGGATATATTGTTTATAAAACGACCACAGTTGATTGGCTACCGCCTGGTGTATCGGGATTAGAAATTAAAGAACCTGCTATTAATACAGTGATCTTGGTGTCTAGTAGCTTTGTGATTTATATCGCTGAACAATTTTTGGAACGCCATAAATTATGGGGCTTTCGGATATTTTTACTCGCAACAATGGCAATGGGAACTTACTTTTTAGTCGGTCAAGGTATTGAATGGCATGGGTTAAAATTTGGGTTTACCTCTGGTGTATTTGGAGGGATGTTTTATTTATTAACAGGGTTTCATGGGTTGCACGTTTTTACGGGGATTCTTTTGCA
Organism: Cyanobacteria bacterium P01_G01_bin.49; assembly: GCA_039180145.1. Lineage (GTDB taxonomy): Bacteria > Cyanobacteriota > Cyanobacteriia > Cyanobacteriales > Microcystaceae > JBCDDV01. The sequence goes on from JBCDDV010000221.1 coordinate 3,380, forward strand.
AACGATTATGTTAACCCGTTCTTTCATTCCAGGCAATTACGATACAGGGCATTTTGGAATTATGGCAACTTCTTTATTTTGGCATTTTGTTGATGTTATTTGGATTATTTTGTTTATTCTTCTTTATCTTTGGCAATAATACTAATTTAAAAAAAAGGAGAAGTAATTATGATTATCGATGATCAATATTATGACATTATTATTGTGGGAACAGGAGCAGGAGGCGGAACTTTAGCCTATAAATTAGCTCCAACTGGTAAAAAAATATTGATTCTAGAAAGGGGTAATTTTATGCCCTTAGAAGAACAAAATAGAAGCAATGTCGATGTTTTTAAAAAAGAACGTTATCATGCTCCTGAAAAATGGTACGACAATGCAGGAGAACCCTTTTCCCCTCAAACGAATTATGCAGTGGGTGGCAATACCAAAATTTATGGTGCAACCTTATTAAGAATGCGAGAAAAAGACTTTGAAACAGTCGAACATCAAACTGGAACTTCACCAGAATGGGGACTAAAATATCAAGACTTTGAACCCTATTACACCAAAGCAGAACAACTCTACAAAGTTCATGGAAAGTCGGGTCAAGATCCCACTGAACCATCTCGTAGTGCCGATTATTTCTACCCAGCAGTAACCCACGAACCGCCCATTCAAGAAATTATAGGGGCGATCGCATCTTTGGGTTTACACCCTGCTACCTTACCTCTATCCCTAACCAGTCAAGCAGACGATCCCACTGGAGATGCTGAGGTGTTTGGCATTACTCTAGTGCTAGAGTTTCCTAACGTCACCCTGAAAACCAATGCTAAGGTGGTCTGTTTGCATACCAATGCTTCAGGAACAACCGTTAAATCAGTGGAAGCAGAGATTCAGGGACAATCTTATTTATTTTCTGGTGATATTGTTGTTTTAGCCTGTGGGGCAGTTAATTCTGCTGCTTTACTCTTGCGTTCTGCCAATGAAAAACATCCTCATGGGTTGGCTAACAGTTCTGATCAAGTCGGACGCAATCTCATGAAACCCCTGATGACAGCAATGGTACAACTAAGCGCAGTGCCGAATTCTGGGAAGTTTCCTCGCACAGTTGCCATCAATGATTTTTACTGGGGAGAGGAAGATTTTCCTTATCCGATGGGTCATATTCAAAATACAGGGGGATTGCTTCAAGAACTTATTTTTGCTGAATCTCCGCCCATTTTATCAATTTTAGCCAAAATAATGCCGGGAATGGCTCTCGAACAGTTAGCTAAGCGTTCCATTGGGTGGTGGGTACAAACCGAAACATTACCAGACTCCAACAACCGAGTCAGGTTTGAAAGCGAAAAACTCTACATTGACTATCAGCCTAACAATCTCGAAGCCCATGATCGTCTTATTTATCGCTGGATAGAAGTCTTAAAACAGGTAGAAAAAACCCTCGAAAAATCTCTGTTTAAACGGGGCAATATTTATCCTCGCGGCGAAATGCCTATTCAAGTGACAGCGAACCAATGCGGAACTTGTCGTTTTGGCGAAGATCCGACTACCTCAGTTCTCAATCTCGATTGTCGCACCCATGATGTTGATAATTTGTATGTTGTTGATGGTAGTTTTTTCCCTTCCAGTGCCAGTGTCAACCCTACCTTAACGATTATTGCCAATGCTCTACGAGTAGGAGAATATCTCAACCAAGTGTTAGATTAAATGAGTGTACTAAAAAAACTTCTCAGCAGGGATGTTCCTTCCGTACGGCGGAAGGATTAATAACGCCCAGCTTCTTATTTTGAGCCGAGTGATTTTAATGAGTCCCTAAGTATTTTAGGGGTCTTGAGGCTTAGTATTACTTAGATATTTTGCGACCGTTTGCACATCCTTATCCCCCCGACCTGAACAATTAATAATAATGCGACCCTAATCCCTAATCCCTAATCCCCATTGGTGACAAGTTAAGAAAATGTAGAAATTGTCAAATGTAGTCAAATCAGGGATTGTAGAAATTTTAAACTAGGTAATAAATATTAATTCTGTACCCAAGTGCGACCGAATCTCAAGTTAAATGGCACACTGGCAAAAA
>JBCDDV010000222.1:0-5430 GCA_039180145.1 Cyanobacteria bacterium P01_G01_bin.49
AAAAAACGGGTATTGAATGCTACTCATGTTGTAAAAACAGAGGATAATGTTAAGCAGCACTCCCATACTCATCAGGTACTTTAAAAGTATCGATTTTTCTAATCACGCCATTAGTGGGCAAGGCAAAAGTATCAATATTTCGTATCAGTAGAAATAAATTTTTGATGTCTTGCCCTACAAAAAATTGCATCAATGACTTGGCTGACAGACTTTAAACCCTAGCCCCACTCAGTTACGATTTTGTTTATTTTTACTCTGCCTCTCCTAAAATTTCTAGCAATAGAGGAGAGAGATTTTTACCTAACTTTCCATTGCGAATTAATTCGGCATAAGTATCTGCCTCAATATCAAGCAATGTTTCTTTAAGTTGTTCCATTGCCAAAGATTCTAACTGAGGATATTCACGCTGAAACTTGCGAATTTCTTCTTCAATTCCTTTCAATTGTCCTTGTACCAATTCTTTTTTATATCGATACATTTCTGGGTCAATATTAGGAGATTCATCTAATTCTTCAAGATGTTCAATAACTCGCCCTAAAGCAATTCTTCTCGCTAATAATTCTGAATATTCTTGACGTAACTGCTGATCTCCAATTAAGTTTAATTTTTTCAACACCCATTGAGTGGTTAATCCTTGAATTAAGAGGGTAAATAAAACAACGCCAAATACCGTATCAATAATATCTTGTCGTCCGTTTAATGAAACAGGAACACTCAACGCCAAGGCAATAGAAACCGATCCTCTTAGACCTCCCCACCAAAGTACAGTTTGCTCCGATACACTAATATCAACTTTAGTAAAGACATTACTGATTTTTGCCAGTCCGTAAATAGAAACCAAACGAGTTACTAAAACAGCAATAATAGCGACACCAATGATATCAAAATTATCACGTAAACTCTCAAAACGGATTTGATCGCCAATTAATAGAAAGACAATCGAATTAACAAAAAATGCTAAAAAATCCCAAAAATCAGACACTAATAATCTTGTCCGAGGATTCATGCCAATACGAGACCCAAAATTTCCCAAAATAATGCCAACAGTCACGACAGCAATTACCCCAGATCCTCCCAATTCTTCTGTAATTAAATAGGTGCCGTAAGCAGAAACTAACGTTAAAGATTGCTCAACTAAAGGTAAATCAAATCGTTGTGTCAAATAAGAAATTCCAAAGCCAACTAAACAACCAACCCCAATACCAATTCCCACAAATGTAAAGAAACTTGCTACCGTATCAGTCAGAGAAAAAGTTTCGGTACCTAAAGGAATTCCTACCAATAATAAAAAGGCAACTACCGCTACCCCATCATTAAATAAACTTTCTCCTTCCATCAAAACAGTCAATTTTTTACTTGCCCCTAATTCCCGAAATAAAGCAACCACAGAAACCGGATCAGTTGCCGATAAACTTGCGCCAACCAATAGTGCAATGGGTAAGGACAAATCGGTCAATTGACTCAACGCTAATGAGATACCAAGCACCGAAATAATGACCCCAACGATCGCAAATAGCACCACAGGAATCAGATTTTCTTTCAATTCTCGCCAGCGAATATTCCAAGCGGCTTCAAATAGTAAAGGGGGCAAAAAAATCTCTAAAATTAACTCAGGAGAAAGATTAACCAACCGTACATCAACAAAGGCTAATCCTAACCCCACAATTACCAAAAGAAGAGTATAAGGAATTTGACGAAACCAAGAAAAAATACGAGAGATAGTGGCAACACTCAAAGAAACTGACAAAACGACCAAGAATTGTTCTAAATTTGCCTTAATCGTCAAATCAGATGCACTTGCTTCTAAGCTCATTACACGATTCCCAATAATATTACTAAGATTAAAGAAGTCTTTTACCGATTGAGCTTCTCTCAGTCAGTCTAGAATATTTAGACCCAAATTGATAACTTATTTAAAACAGCTATTTTATGACATCAACTGCCAACCTTACTTCATCAGTTCCCAACTGGAAAAATTCTCCTCTAACTCATACCCCAACTCCTGAGCAACTGAATCAAATTCAAACCCATCTTGATTTAGTTTTATTGGCAATAGAATCTCTAATTACCATTGACACAGACAAGGTACAACAAGCTGCCCTAGATTTAGAGATTAGCACCGGGTCAATTGAAGGAGTAACCCTTTGGTCAAACCGAGGAATAGAAGAAACCAAAAATGTCTCAGATCCTCTGACTATAGACCAAATGCGATCGCTGATCCTGATTATTTGTCATCTTGCTCAACAACATCAAGAATTAATCCGTCGTGCGGTTACCTTCCTTGAGCAAATGACAGCCCAGCACAAAGATCCGGTTAAAACAACCTTACTTGGTAATTATTTTCAGAGATTTAATGACTTTTATCAATCAGGAAACTTCGAGGATCAACCACTACCGACTGCTCAACACACGAAACTGGCTTCCAAACTATTAATTGATTTATTATTCTATAGTGCAAACAGCGGCCATCATCGTTTCTGGCTTGCTTTACTAAATTATACTCGCTAATCTTGGTGAATCGCCGATGATCTTTGAGAAGTCTCCACTACAACTCTACACCCCTCCCACCTGCACCCTGAAGTTGTGGGACAAACGCTCTTTGTTATCCCGTTGGCGCGAAAAAATAACTTTGGAAAATTTAGGATTTGAACTGCATTTTGATGATCCAAGACTGATAGAAGAAGAACAAGTCACCATCAAAGGCGATCATACCCAGCTTGCATTACTTCATAGTGTGGTGGGTTCTTATGTGCAGCAATTTCTCTATCAAACTTCAAGTTGTTTAATTGATCAGACCCCATGTTTAGCCGAGAGCATGACTCCGGAGAATGGAGAAAATAGTGATAGTGAGGCTTCTTCTTTTTTACCTACCGATCCCCCCTCATTAACTCCCAAAGGTTTACTGACTCATCGGCTTAATCTCGGTTTTCTAGCAACTCAGGCAACTCATTCTTCGGTAAATCTCAGCGTTTCTCAATTATTTGATTTGCTCAATGCCTTAGAAGCATACAGTGATAATATTCTCGATCTGACATCCCCTTACGGAATATTTACCAAACAAAATATTTGGGTATGGACTGGAGCAACTGCCGCAGCAATTCTCGCTTTACTTATTCCCACCGTTGGTGTGCAGTGGTATCAACAGCAAAGCTCTTTAGACTTAGCCGTTGATGAGTCCCCAGAGAATGGGGAAGACGAGAGGTCTTTTCTCAATGTATTGCCCCCCGTTCCACCTCCCCCCAAAGAGCCACTACCACCACCTTCTTTAGCCCCCAACTTAGCCAATAGAGATCCCTTACCCCCACCGTCTCAAATCAGTCAGGCAACTCCTCCTCCCCGTAACCCGAATGTTGCCATTCAAGCACCACCTGTGAGAGTGCTACCTCCTCCGCCTACGGCTCCTGCGGCTCCTCCTAAACCGGGTACAGCAAACCCTGCTCCTGCTGGGAATACAGAGGTTCCCGTGCATTTACTGCCCAACGGAGAAACACCTACAGTGATGCCCGCCTTACCCCCTGAGACAGTGACGCAGATGATGGCGCAACAACCTCCCTTGCCGCCACCTCCGACATTACAAGGGCGATCGCCTAATCAGACAGCGCCTACGGATACCCTCAGCGTTCCTAATGAGTTGCTCCCTGACAATGCTCAACCTCCTGTTCAGTCACCTCCTAATATGAGCTTATTGGATGCAATTCCTCAAGTGGCAGAAGTACGACAATATTTCCAGCAACGTTGGCAACCCCCTGAAGACTTAGTACAATCTCTGGAATATCGGTTAGTAGTTCAAAATGATGGTTCTCTCAAACAAGCCATTCCTTTGGGTAAAGCGGCGACTCTTTATTTGCAACAAACGGGAATGCCTGCTCCGGGTGACAATTTTGTCTCTAGTCTCGATGTCGCCAATGATCAAACCATCCGTCTAGTTCTCAACCAAAATGGTACGGTGAAGACGTTTTTGGAATAGGATATGAATTTTACGAGAAGACAATTTCTTGTTTAAAGATAAACAAACCGTGATATTTTGATATCTTCGTTATAATAGTTTTGGTAAGATTAACTATAATTCCTGGAGGAGTTGTATTCCACTGTGTTCACCATCGTCAAACCACAATCATCATCTATCACAAATTCCCTACCCAATGATTTATTTTCAGCGATTAATGAGCTTAAGCGAGAATTAAAAGCAGTCGTGCTGGCGCATTATTATCAAGACCCTGATATTCAAGATATTGCTGATTTTATTGGGGACTCTCTTGGTCTTTCTCAGCAAGCGGCCAATACTCAAGCTGAGGTAATTGTGTTTGCAGGTGTTCACTTTATGGCAGAAACAGCCAAAATTCTGAATCCTGATAAATTGGTCTTATTACCCGATTTAGACGCGGGATGTTCTTTAGCTGATAGTTGTCCCCCTGGAGAATTTGCTCAATTCAAGGCACAATATCCCAATTGTTTGGTGGTTTCATATATTAATTGTACTGCCGAAATTAAGGCAATGAGCGACATTATTTGCACCAGTTCTAATGCCGTTAAAATTGTTAATAAGTTACCAAAAGATAGACCCATTATTTTTGCACCAGACCGTAATTTAGGACGATATGTAATGGAACAAACGGGACGGGATTTAATTCTGTGGCAAGGGAGTTGTATGGTTCATGAAACCTTTTCAGAAAAGAAAATTGTCCAGTTAAAAATAGAGCATCCTAAGGCTGAAATTCTCGCTCATCCTGAATGTGAACCTGCTGTCTTAAACCACGCTGATTATATCGGTTCTACGACAGCCTTATTACAATACTCTCACCAGAGTTCTCGTAACACATTTATTGTGGCGACTGAACCAGGAATTATTCATCAAATGCAAAAAGAAACACCCTATAAGACATTTATTCCTGCACCAGCAATGAATAATTGTGCCTGCAATGAATGCCCTCATATGCGGTTAAATACCTTAGAAAAGTTATATTTAGCAATGAAAAATAAACAGCCAGAAATTACTATGGATGAGTCAATTCGAGTCGCTGCTTTGCAACCGATTCAACGAATGTTAGAACTCTCCAAATAGTATCAAAAAAGGAGATGAGAACGTCCTTACTTCCTCATCTCCTTATTACAAATGTCTGGTATTTTAATTTCTTAAACAGCAATAATATTACTATCGAACAGTGTAATTAATTATGTTCAGGTATTTAAAATGCCATTAAAATTCTTGCAAGTAGAAGACTTATTTCATCTCGAACAGATTGGACGCTATTATGGTGGGGCGTATAGTTTTTCCCCAGATGGAAAGACATTAGCTTATGTAGTTCAAAGAGCTAAAGCAACTACTAAAAATCACAAGCAAGATTTTTTACCTTTTGTGATGCGTAAAGCCCCTGTGTTTTAACCAGGGGATATAAGCGAATAGCCAGATTTATCTGGCAGTCAACCATG
>JBCDDV010000223.1:0-5424 GCA_039180145.1 Cyanobacteria bacterium P01_G01_bin.49
TGATCGAGAAAGTGAACGTTTAGACTTAAACTATATTGTTGATAAAGACATCATTATCAGAACGATAACGGAAGAAGGACAAGAAAGAGGTCGCATTCCTGATGTTAGCGTGGTAAAAGGTTCAATCTGGAATGCCAATGTTACTACCTATGGAGCAATTATTGATCTCCTCGAACTAGCAGTTGAAGTAACTTCTACGAATTGGGATGATGATTATATCGATAAACGAGACGAATATGAAAGATTAGGAATTAAAGAATATTGGATTGTAGATTATTTAGCGATCGCTTCCCGTCATTATTTGGGTAATCCTAAAGTGCCTACAGTGTTTATTTATAATCTTATTGAGAGTAAATATGAAGTCAAATCTTTTCGAGAAAAAGATACTATTGTTTCTGCTATTTTTCCAAAGTTAACCGTAACTGGATCACAGATTCTTGATGCTTCTAGAATGGGAAAATATAAGTAATTTATTTGGAAAACTAACTATAATTAAATTAGCCAATAATTAAATGAAATATGGACTTATTACTTGCTGCTATCACCCTGCCCTTTGTATTCGCATTGGGTGCTTGTATTGGTAGCTTTCTCAATGTTGTGATCTATCGTTTACCAGCAGGACTTTCTCTTATTTATCCTCCGTCCCGTTGTCCTAAATGTGAACATCGTCTCGGCAAAACAGAAAATGTTCCCGTCTTAGGATGGTTATGGCTAAGAGGCCGCTGTCGTTGGTGTCGCGCCCCAATTTCTGCCCGTTATCCTCTAGTAGAAGCAGTCACAGGACTGTTATTTTGCTTAGTTTTTTGGCAATTCCAATTTAGTTTACTAACAGTAGGTTATTGGGTGTTAATAAGTTGGTTAATTGCTCTGTCAATGATTGATTTTGATACGATGACCTTACCTGGAATTTTAACCAAATCAGGATTAGTTTTAGGATTAATCTTTCAAGGAATCATCGGTTGGCAAATGGCTGAAACGGCTAATTATTTAATGACAGGAATTAGTAGTGCTGTCTTAGGGATTTGGTTATTTGATCTAATTGGCTTTGGTGGCACAATTATCTTAGGACAGCAAGCTTTGGGAGGAGGAGACTCAAAATTAGCAGCTATGCTTGGAGCTTGGTTAGGATGGGAATACTTGCTAGTCACCAGTTTTTTGGCCTGTCTTGTCGGTTCCTTATTTGGCGGTGGGGCGATGATGTTAGGGTGGATAGACCGACGACATCCCTTTCCTTTTGGCCCATTTTTAGCCCTAGGAGCGATTTTAACGCTATTTTTTGGGGAAGGGATCGTGTCGACTTATATTGAAATATTTTTTCCCTTAACCTGATGGTATAACGTATCTTTAGAGCAATAACTGACCGATCAATTATTGACTACTTCTTAAGTTCATCATCATGCCTGATAAAATGAATTCTGGAGCCTGGATTACTGTGAGAACGACAAGGGCCCGTTGGGAAGCTGAATTTATGCAACAACTCTTAGCTGCTTATGATATTCCTAGTCGTGTCATTGATATTGGCATTGGAATTTATTGTGGTCAAGGTTCTCAGGCTGCTTTACAAGTTTGTTCACCTCATCAGTGGACAGCATTATTATTATTAAGTGCGCCTGAAGAAGAGTAAAAAACCTTTGATAAACTTATTGTTAATATTGTTATTTTTACTATGTCTATATTCGATTGGTTTGCTAAACAAGAAAAGTCAGAACCGCCGATTCAACAGCAACAGCAAGAACGAGAAATTGCCGATGGTTTATGGACAAAATGTGAGGCTTGTACGGCTTTAACCTACACGAAAGACCTCAAGACAAATCAATTAGTCTGTCCCGAATGTGGGCATCATTTTCGAGTAGAAAGTTCTGAACGCATTAGCCAGTTAATTGATGAAAAGACTTGGAAACCCCTAAATGAGCAGTTGCTTCCCACAGATCCTCTGAAATTTTGCGATCGCAAACCTTACAGCGATCGTATCAAAGACACCCAAGATAAAACAGGTTTGGTCGATGCAGTACAAACAGGAACAGGATTAATTGATGGGTTACCGCTAGCGTTAGGGGTGATGGACTTCCGCTTTATGGGAGGCAGTATGGGGTCTGTGGTGGGAGAAAAACTCTGTCGTCTTATTGAACACGGAACAGAAGAAAGAGTCCCTGTGGTGATTGTTTGTGCTTCTGGTGGCGCGCGTATGCAAGAAGGAATGTTAAGCTTGATGCAGATGGCCAAGATTTCTGGGGCCCTCGAACGCCATCGTGCAGCACAGTTACTCTATATTCCGGTACTAACCCATCCTACGACAGGAGGAGTGACAGCTAGTTTCGCCATGTTAGGGGATATTATTATTGCTGAACCTAATGCAACAATCGGATTTGCAGGACGACGGGTGATCGAACAAACCCTCCGAGAAAAGTTACCTGATGACTTCCAAACTTCAGAGTATTTATTAAAACATGGCTTTGTGGATACTATTATCCCCCGGACTCAATTAAAGAAGACATTAGCTCAATTAATTAGTCTCCATCAACCCTTTTTTCCGGTTCTTCCTCAGTTAAATGCTCATGTTAAACATGAAGAAGATACACTATTGAAATTAGATGCCAAGAAAACGTGAGTTCGATGACCGAACATTGAACATTGAGCATTGACGAGCGAGACTCGGCGAGGTTTCCTCGCCTAGAGCATGCGTGGTTGAACATTTTGGTTTCAAGCCTGCGTGTTCTTACGAATGACTTATTGACCCGCATTCCAATGCCTCTTCCGAAGACGCTTGGGTCGCATCGCAAATGCTAAATGATAAATGAAATGACTGAAACAATTCTTTTAAAATCCCATAAATTAAATATATATACAGGGTATGGGAGGGAAGCATCAACATTTTATTTCTACTGATAACCTGGGTGAAGAGTTAGGTAGTTAATAGTTGAGCAAGCATTCCAATCAACAATCAACCATGAACCATCAACTCAAATTCAACTCCTAACCAACGTTAAAGAATCTTTTCTAACCCATACACCAAAGATTGTAATTGAGTGACTTGGCGAATTGATAAAAGTACCCCTGCCATATAACAAGAGCGATCGCTCGTATCATGGAGTAGGGTATAAGTCTGTCCTTGGGCCCCAAAAATCATCTCTTGGTGGGCAATTAATCCTGGTAAGCGGACGCTGTGAATTCTAATATTATCTGCCACTAATCCACCTCTGGCACCTGTCACAGTTTCGCTTTCTTCGACGGAAGGAGGATTATATGTTTTACCTAACCCTGAGAGCATTTGAGCAGTTTTAATGGCAGTTCCACTGGGTGCATCGGCTTTTTGATTATGATGGAGTTCAATAATTTCGACGTGATCAAAGTATTGAGACGCTTGTACGGCTGCTTGTTGTAATAGAACCATGCCGATAGAAAAATTGGGGATAATGAGGCATCCAGTGCTGGCTTTTTCAGCGAATTCCCCTAGGTCTTGTAATTGTTTGTCCGTTAACCCGGTTGTACCTACCACCGGACGAACCCCGTAGGCGATCGCTGCACGAACATTCTCATACACGCCGTCAGGATGGGTAAAATCGACCATGACTCCTTGTACCTTTTCTTGGGTGGCGAGAACTAAAATACTTTGAAGATCATCAATAATAGGCACTTCTAAAGGGCCACATCCTGCGACTTCTCCCACATCTCGGCCTCGGTAGTTTGGGTTCCTATCGACGGCTCCTACGAGGATCATATCCTCTGCTTGGGAGACCGCTTTAATAACTTCACGACCCATTTTACCAGCCGCCCCATTAACGACAACGGGAATTGGAGATTCAACTGTCATTTGATTATTTAATCCTTAGAATACGCCAGGAGCAACTCTATTTTACCGTCTTATCGATCGCCCAGAAGTTCTACAAGTCTTGCCCCCAAAACTCCTAACAGTCCATACACAATCATGGCAGTAATAGTGTTAACTTCAATGATACTACGACTCACTTCCGGTTCTCCGAATAGGGTGTTGAAAGGAGCAACAAAGACATTTGACCAACCATAGATCACTTGGGCGAATAAATTCTCTGGGTTGCCTCCCGCTAATTTTAAAATAAAACGCAGAGCTAGTAAGGTTTCTAGGGCAGCTACTAAGAAATAGATGCCTCTTAGTAGGCGATTTACGACAGCAGCACGACGGGTTTCTTTGATTCGGCGTTCTTCTTGCTGTAATCTCAGTTTTTCTTCTTGTAATTGGATTTCTTGTTGATTTTCGATGTGGTCTTTTGAATAGTCTGGTGAATTATTGTGAGGATTTTCATTCATAAGTAATGTCTCCTAAATTGCTATTTTATCTAAGTTTCGTTGATTTCAATATTACTAATAATTCTTTTGATTTTCTGAAAAAATCCTTCAAATTGCATAGAGATAGACGATTAAAATCAGGGAATCGTGATCCAGTTTGCAACCATTCTTTACTCAAGTCTTGAGAATATTCCTTTATTCTAGAAAACAGTCTAGAACTGTTTTCGATTAGGCTACTTAAATTTAATAGCACTTATGACAATGTCTGCCTTCTTACAAGGAATTTTAGGCGCTTCGAGCTTAGCTTTGGGTGCATTAGCTGGGGTACTCTGGAAACCGAGTCGAACGGTATCTGCTGCGATTATGGCGTTTGGGAGTGGAACCCTCATGGCGGCGATCGCCTTTGAAATTACTGATAAAGTCTATGAAAAAACGGGTTTTTTGCCTTTAGTATTAGGATTTAGCATTGGCGGAGTATTCTTTACCAGTTTTAGTCAATATATTGATGAACATGGTGGATTTCTTCGTAAACCTGCTTCTAGTCGTCGTTATTTGTTTGAACACCAACAAGCTGAAGAACACAAAGAACCTGATATTTTGCAAGGCCTTTCCCAAGTCGAAGTGATGCAACAACTTCCCGAAAAAGAAAAAGAAGCGATCGCCAGCTTAATTACCCCAATTTATGTAGAACCAGGACAAACCTTATGCCGAGAAGGAGAACTAGGAGACTATTTTTACATGATCGTACAAGGGGAAGCACAAATTATTAAAGGGAAAAAAATTGTCACTACTCTAGGGCCAGGAGAGATTTTTGGGGAAATGTCTTTGTTAAGCCAAGAACCCCGATCAGCAACAGTCGTCTCGCTTACGCCGATGGAATTGTATCAGTTAGATGAAGAAAATTTTTGGCAAGTGTTGACGCGATCGCCTTATTTAGCCTTGGCCTTAAGTCGCACCCTGGTTCGGCGACTACGGTACTCAGTTGACTCCCATGTGGCAGCAGAAGAAAATTTGGATCGTTGGCGACAGCAATTAATGGAACAGGTAGAATTAGACCGACTATTGCAAGAAGATAGAAACACCCTAAGAGGGTTAGTGAAACGTTCTGCTCCCGTTGCTATTCTGGTGGGAACTCTCTTAGATAATATACCTGAAGCAACA
>JBCDDV010000224.1:0-5417 GCA_039180145.1 Cyanobacteria bacterium P01_G01_bin.49
CTGATAGTCAGCGTTTTACTGGACAGAATAATGACATTGTTAATCCAGGATATTCTCAACAAGAGCAAGAAAATCGTTCAGGGAGTTCAGGAGGAGGAAACAGTTCTTCTGAGGGGAAAGGAGAAATTGATAACACTCATTATTATGGATTTAATACTAAAATAAATCAAAATTTACGGGGCAATATGAAACAGCAAATTGTGATGCGAGTGCGTTCACAAGCCCCTGGATTTTGGAAAGCTTTATCTTTTGATCATTACACGGGACAAGGTTGGGAAATTTCTGATGACCGAGACCTAGAAATGATAACTCGCGATTCTTGGTCTTATAGATTCTTTTTGCCTTTACCGAAGATATCGATGAAAACTAAGCAGGTAATTCAAAGTTATACGGCTGTAAGTGAATTACCCAATGTGATTCCCTCTCTAGATTCAGCGAAATATTTGTATTTTCCTGCTAGAGAAATTGGGAAAGATCAACAAGGAAATTTGCGATCGCCCGTTGGTTTAATATCAGGATTAACTTATACAGTGGTGTCTGAAGTCCCCTATCGAAATCGCAGCATTTTACAAAAATCTCCTCTAGACTATTCAGATAAAATTAAGAAAGCTTATCTACAAGTTCCCCCTGAAATTAAAGAGAAAGTCCGGCAAAAAGCTGAAGAATTACTCGCTAAATCTATCAGTCCGATTAACTCACCTTATGAAACAGCCTTATTTTTAGCTCAAGCGGTAAAACAAACCTATCAAATTCAACCAGAGTTACCCTTTCTTGAAGAGAATGAAGATTTAGTTGAAGCCTTTCTTTTTAAAGATGAAGGAGGTTATCAGGATCACTTTTCAACTGCGTTAACAATCATGTTACGGTCTCTTGGTATTCCGGCACGATTAACGGTAGGATTTGGGCAGGGAAAATTTAATCCGTTGACAGGTTTTTATGTGGTGCATAATACAGATGCTTATGCTTTAACAGAGGTTTATTTTCCTGATTTCGGTTGGTATAGCTTTGATCCGATTCCTGGTCATGAATTAATTCCCCCTTCTTTTGAAGAGGAGCAAACCTTCGGTGTCCTGAAGCAATTTTGGCATTGGGTAGCAAGTTGGTTACCTTCTCCAATTGCCAGTTTCTTCACGTTTCTTTGGACTCAGATTATTGGCGGATTAATTACGATGTTAGTCTGGTTATGGCGGTTTATTTCAGGAAGTTTAATTGGGGTATTTGTCGGGTTATTGTTAACAGTTGTCTTGGGATTACTCGGCTGGCTAGGTTGGGGACAATTAAGTCAATTAGGGTATCGTCGCCGTGTCAGAAAACTAGCGCCAATGGTGCGATTATATCAAGAAATGTTGGAACTTTTAAGGGCCAAAGGCTATGGAAAACATCCGACTCAAACACCTCTAGAATATGTTGAAACTTCCTATCAACACTATTCCCCAGAACAAGCTGAGATTATTAAGGAAATTTCTGAAGCTTATGTTAGTTGGCGATATGGAGAAAATACCCAAAATTTAGAATATTTAAGACAGCAATTTCAAGGATTGGTCAGAAGTTTGAAGCGACACAACTAATTAACGTCAGTTTGGGTTAAGGAATAAGTCGAAGCTAAAGGAGTTTAGGAGTGTAGGAGTTTAGGAGGGCAGGCTGTGCTTTGCTATAGGAGAAATTAATAGTTAATAGCTAGTGATTAGTTGTTAATTATCTCCCAGTCCTTTTGTCTACCCATCTCACAGTTTCTCTTAACACTAGCCTCTTTCTTATCCCGAACTCAGGTTAATTAGCATCAGATAATTTACCCAAACCGAAAAACGGGAATAATTTATCAAAAATTACCCCCTAGAAAAGAAATAATCTCTCCGAAGAGAGACTGCAAATAACAATCAATTTGGCTTAGCAATAACAGACTAGCGAGTTACCTGTTGTACCAATGCCATCACATCGCTACGACTCAGTTTTTCCTTACCCAATGCCATGACTTCAAGTGTTCCGTAAGCTAATGCTAGGGGAATTTTACAAAAATCTAAAGCCGGGCCGGGGGGTAAAGACTTAGTATAAAGATCAGCCAAATTAAGGTTATGACGAGCATATTGGTGAACCTCTTCAATACGCCATCCCTGAGGGACAAAATTAACGCCACGTCGTAAGTCTTCTCGATGATTCCGAATAATGTTAACAGCCTGTAACCCACGACCAAAGCCAATTGCATAGCTGCGGTTCGTTTGGGTATCATCGTACCAAGCCCACAAATCTGATAACAGCAACCCGACTGCCCCTGCGACACTAAACGTATATTGGTCCAAATGGGCTTCAGTGCGAATTGTCCAGTTATTTTCTGCCCAATGGGCCATGCGATCAGCCATTGCTGCTGTGGCATCCCAAACACGGGGGGCGATTGAATCTGGTGCTAATAAAGCCCATTGTCCCAAGCGGAGACTAACATCTGGCAGACAATGACTATAGGGAATTAACCCCCCAGAAAAATCTTCTATGTCTGAATTTTCCTGTGCTGCCTGTAAATTAAGGCTCATTTGCCGCAGTATTTTGGCTTTGGTAAAGTTATTGAGGTCAGGGTGATCTTCAACTTCATCAATAGCACGCATACAGAGATAGGCAGAAGCAACGGCCTCCTGTAAGCTATCTGGAAGACGACTTATCGGTATATAGAAGGTTCGACTCGTCTCTTTAAGAGTCTTTAGAGCATTATTACGTAAATTCATTCATTTAACTCCTCACGCCAACTTAAGCATTAGCATACACTTACTTATTTGTGAGATCCCACTAAACTATTGTGAAGTTCCTGACAAATGGAAATTTTGGATTTTATCATGCGAGTTAGACATTAGGATGAGGTTTTCATAAAGATGGTGTCCATTGTATTACGGTTCGCCAGAATTTGCCGCAATTATTGGGTTTCCCTGATAAAATTGTTGATCAGTTTTGCTTCAGACCTGACTTTCCTGTAAGTTATTGTAGCTTTTTATACAGTTTGCTCAAAATACTGAGAAATTTTCAAAATTTAGGGTTATTACCTAAATAATTCACATAATATACAGTTCCTCGCACGCATAAGATACAATCGTCTTGAAGATCTAGACGGAAAAATCGAGTGAACGATCGCTGATTTTTTAATTTATCTTTTTATTCTCCCAAGTTTTTAATCGGTGAAAATTTTTGGCTCATTTATTAAAGCTATATTATTTTTCAAGCCGACTAAATATCCTAATTTTCTTAAGAAGACTTAACTTTATGATCGCCAAATTTATGAGTCAAAATCTTCAAAAATTATTATGATATATTGATGGTATCTAATTTGAATATTTAAGTAATCGCCTTACTTTTATCGTTAAATTAATCAAGAAAGTTAGAATTTTTACGGCTGTTAATGTAATTGCTGTAATTGATCATTACTTTGTAGTAAGTTTAATGATTTCACTGATAAGCTGTCTACAGGTTTCGAGAAAAAGTAGCCTTGACTTTCTTCACATCCTAATATTTTGAGTTGAGCAATTTGTTGTTCTGTTTCTACCCCTTCTGCTGTTACAGTCATTCCCAAAGTATGAGCTAAGGTAATAATGGTGCGAACGATTTCAAAACTCTCTGTTTCACAAGTCATGCGATTAATAAAAGAGCGGTCAATTTTCACAGTGTTAATAGGAAAACGATGCAAATAACTCAGAGAAGAATAACCTGTTCCAAAGTCATCTAAGCTTAATTGAATATTTCGCTTGCTAATTTCATTGAATTGATTCATGGTTGTTTTTTCATGTTCAATCAATAAACTTTCCGTAATTTCGAGTCTCAGACAATTCCCCTCTAAACCAGTCTCTCGGAGAATTTGATCAAGTTTATTTAAAAAATTGGGATCACTAATTTGTTGACTGGCAAGATTCACACTAATCTTTAAATTCTTGGCCCAAGAAAATTGTTGCTGCCATTGTCTCAATTGTTGACAAGCTGACATTAACACCCATTCTCCTAGGGTAACAATTAGTCCTGTATCTTCAGCAACAGAGATAAATTCAGCCGGAAAAATTAATCCCCGTTCTGGATGTTGCCAACGAACTAATGCTTCAAAACTGGTTACCTTCCCCGTTAATAATGAAACAATCGGCTGATAATCAACTAAGAATTCCTGATTTTCAATTGCTCGTCGTAGTTCGGATTCTAATTGTAATAGCTGAATCGTTTGCGCATACATCTCTTGGTCAAATACTTCATAACGCGCTTTTCCTCCTTCTTTAGCGCGATACATAGCGATGTCAGCATCTCTTAGTAACTCTGAGGCACTTTCGTAAATGGTAGAACTTAAAACAATACCAATACTTGCACTCGTAACAACCTGATGGCCATCGAAAGTAAATGGACGGGAGAATTGAGTCTGAATTCGTTCAGCAATTTTAGTGGCATCACTAAGATCACAAATACTGTCTAAAAAGATAGTAAATTCATCCCCTCCTAAACGAGCTACCATATCAGTTTCTCGTAAGCACTCCTGAAGCAAATTAGCACTTTTAATCAAGAGTTGATCTCCGACTAAATGACCAAGACTATCATTAATAATTTTGAAGCGATCTAGGTCAATAAATAGCACGGCAAATAAATAATTTCTATGGCGTTTTGTCTGTTTAATTGCCATCTCAATGCGTTCCATAAATAGAGTTCGATTAGGTAACCCTGTTAAAGAATCATGAAGTGCATCATAAAGTAATTGCTCTTCAACTTGTTTGCGTGCTGTAATATCTTGAATAATACCGTCAAAGCGAATAATAATGCCTTCGGTATTATAAATTGCATATCCTCGCATTTTTACCCAAATAATTTCTTGATTAGGACGCAAAATTCGGTATTCTAAATCCAGATTACCTGACTTTAATAGGCATAAAACTGATTTTTTTACTTGCTCTTTATCCTCTTGATGGACTATATCTAACCAGAGATTAGGCTGCTCAAAAAATTCTTGAACTGGACGACCATATAATTTTTGTGCGGCTGGATTTAGATAAAGCCATTCAAAGGTTTTTGCATTCGCTGACCAAACTACTTCTTCAAGGGAATTGAGAATACTTTCAAGTCTTTGCTCACTATTTCTCAGTAAGGTTTGAGTCTGAAGATGATTAGCAATTTCTCCTTTAAGCTGTTGATTAGTCGTTTCTAATTGAGCAGTGCGTCGTTGTACTTTTTGCTCAAGTTGAGCATTTAATTGGATAATTTCTGCTTTGGCAGTTTGTAGCTCCAGGTGATTTTTAATACGAACTAAGACTTCTTCAAGTTGAAAAGGTTTAGTAATATAATCAACGCCTCCTGCGGTGAAAGCTTTGACCTTATCAACTTGAAGAAGTCTTAGTTCGTATTAAAAATCACCTGGAGCTACAAACTGCCAAAGCAGAAATTATCCAATTAAATGCTCAACTTGAGCAAAA
>JBCDDV010000225.1:0-5416 GCA_039180145.1 Cyanobacteria bacterium P01_G01_bin.49
CAGAAATCATCTGATTCAAAGAGTCATTTGACGTACTTTCAAATAACAAAAGGTTTGATTCCTCAGAGTTTTCTGGGTGATGGTTTGTGATTTTGAATAAAGCACGAATATGCTTAGAAAAGGCATTTCTGATTTGCTGAATAGCAACAAACTCTTTCTTTTTAGTTCTCTTCTTTCTTTCGGCATCTATCACCCGATCTACCGAAAAAATAACCAGTAATATGCCGATAATTTCTGAAGCGATATCCAAAGCAAAATCTCTGAGCCAACTGGTACGGGTTTGTAGAGTTAGTCCAATTCCCAAACACCCCATGAGTAAAGTTAGTAAAAATAAGTAAGTATACTTCAACTTCCCATCAATATTTTTTAAGAATTGTTTCGGCTTTAGAAAACTTGGGATTTGGGTAGAAATACGTTCAGTTAATGATAAATATTCGTCAGTATTAGGGGAATTCATTGATTTTATAAGTTCTAGTAAACCATCTCAGTTTTTAAAATCCTTCCTATCATCGTTTATTTTGTTTAATAAATCCTCTTTCTAAAGATGGATAAAAGTTTGAATTTGATTATTTTTTTCTATATCTATATGAAACGAAAGGCTTTTTATCTTCACTGTCAAATCTCCAGTGTTGCATCTATCCAAAGGCTTAAATAATATCTTTCTTAAGTAATACAAAAACCGAAATATATTTTTGGCTTTCTATGGCAATTCTCTCAATAGGAAGATGAAAGTAGAGATAATTTGTCGGTTAGATATGGTTAGTACCAATTCCCAAAAACTCAAAAAGAGACAATGCAACGGTAATGAACAAGCCAGTAAGAAAAAATCATTTTTTGCGGACTTTTCTCTACTAAAGCTTTCTGTCATGACCTTAGAGAATTGGGTTAACGATTAAACTAATTTTCCGAGCAAAATAATATGTCTTCTATTTCAGGAAAAGCGTTGTCTTACTGGATTGATTCAACCCCGACGATCAACTTTCCATCCCTTGTCGAAAATGCCCTAGTAGATGTTGTAATTGTGGGGGCTGGTATCGTTGGACTGACTGCTGCAACACTGCTCAAAAAGGCCGGTAAAACCGTTGCTGTCATCGAGTCCAAAAGGGTTGCTACAGGAGCAAGCGGTCATACAACTGCCAAAATCACCTCTCTCCATCACTTAATCTATCAAGATTTGCTTGCTGAATTGGGGCAAGAAAAGACCCAGATCTATGCTGACTCTAACCAGGCAGCCCTTGAATTCATTGCCAACTTGGTGGAAACAGAGCAAATCGACTGCGACTTTAGCCGTCAAAGTGCTTATACTTTCGCTGAATCTATCAAAGAATTAGAAAATATTGAAGCTGAAATTGA
Organism: Cyanobacteria bacterium P01_G01_bin.49; assembly: GCA_039180145.1. Classification (GTDB taxonomy): domain Bacteria; phylum Cyanobacteriota; class Cyanobacteriia; order Cyanobacteriales; family Microcystaceae; genus JBCDDV01. The sequence goes on from JBCDDV010000225.1 coordinate 1,354, forward strand.
AGCGGCAAAAGCCCTGGGATTACCCGCTTCTTTTATCGAAAAAACGTCTCTTCCCTTTCCCATTTCAGGGGCGATTAAATTTGACAATCAAGCTCAATTCCATGTCCGTAAATACCTACTACATCTTGCTACAAGCATTCCTGGCGATGGTAGCTACCTCTTTGAAGATACAAGAGTAGAAACCGTTGAAGAAGATAAACTCTGCCAAATTCAAACAAATCGAGGAACTATCAAAGCGAAAGATGTAATTGTTGCCACCAATTTACCGATTTTAGATCAGGGCCTCTTTTTTGCCAAAGCTTACCCCAAACGCTCTTATCTTATTGGTGCGAAGATTGATCCTGCTAACGCACCAGAAGGGATGTTTATTGGCACAGGAGATCATTATCGCTCCATTCGCACTACGCCTTATCAGGATGGTTTACTGCTGCTGGTGGGAGGTGAAGGTCACAAAACGGGAGAAGTTACAGAGACAGAAGAACGATATTTACAGTTAGAAGAATATGCTGGCGCTCGGTTCGGGGTTAACTCCATTGATTACCGTTGGTCGTCTCAAGATATGGTTTCCTTTGATAAATTGCCTTATATCGGTAAATTGACCCCTTTGAACCATCATATTTATGTGGCAACCGGCCTGAGTCTCTGGGGAATGACCAAAGGCACTCTATCAGGAATGTTGCTGTCAGATTTGGTTTTGGGTAAAGAAAATCCTTGGTTGGACTTGTATGACTCAACTCGCGCCACTCCTTTTGTTTCCCCAACTTCTTTGAAAGAAAATACGAGTGTCGCGGTACATTGGGTGGGCGATCGCCTGAAAGGATTGACAGACTCTTTAGCTGAAGTTGAGCGAGGAGAAGGTAAGGTAGTTACCGTTGATGGGGATCAGGTGGCTGCTTATCGGGACGAACAAAATACTCTCCATGCCGTTTCTGCAGTCTGTTCTCATTTAGGCTGTATTGTTAATTGGAATAGTGCCGAAAAGAGTTGGGACTGCCCTTGTCATGGGGCCCGTTTTGATTGCGCGGGAACAGTTCTCCACGGGCCGGCGGTTAAAGATTTGCAAAATCTTCAAACTTCACTGAACCAAAAAGACGCCGCTACTTCTGTTTAATTTCCGTCTTGGTGTTTCATTCAATAATTACTCTCTCAACCGACAAAAATTATGGCAAGCGAAAACGAAAGATTGACCAATGCCGCAGGCATTCCTGTTCCTAGCAATGATGTCTCAAAATCAGTGGGCGAACGCGGGCCACTTCTTCTTGAAGATTACACACTGATAGAAAAAATGGCTCACTTTAACCGAGAACGTATCCCAGAACGGGTGGTTCATGCCGTTGGATCGGGAGCCTATGGCACATTTACTGTCACTGATGACATCACTCAATATACCAAAGCGAAATTATTTGCTGAAGTGGGTAAACAAACCGAGGTGTTTGCTCGTTTTTCCACCGTTGCCAAATCCAAAGGGGGTTCAGATATATATCGAGATCTACGGGGGTTTGCGATCAAATTTTATACCGAAGACGGCAATTGGGACATGGTGGGCAATAATACTCCCATTTTCTTCATGCGCGATCCCATGAAATTTATGGACTTTATTCGTTCGCAAAAAGAGCATCCCCAAGAACACTGGCGACATGATGAAATGTGGTGGGACTTTTGGTCTTTGTCCCCAGAAAGCATCCACCAAGTTTTATGGTTAATGGGCGATCGCGGCGCACCGATGGGATGGCGACACATGAATGGTTATGGTAGCCACACCTTTAGCTTTATCAATGCCCAAGATGAACGAATTTGGGTAAAGTTTCATTTTAAAACCGATCAAGGTATCAAGAATTTTACCCAAGAACAATGGCAACAGATGCAAAGCATTGAGCCACGATGGGCAACCAAAGATCTTTATTTGGCAATCGATCAAGGAAATTATCCGTCATGGACAATGCACATCCAAACCATGACCGATGAACAGGTGAAAGATTTTCCTTGGAACCCCTTTGATTTAACCAAAGTTTGGCCCCATAGTGATTTTCCCCTGCAACGAGTCGGAAAGTTTGAACTCAATCGTAATCCCGAAAACTACTTTGCTGAAGTTGAGCAAGCGGCTTTCTCCCCAGGGAATGTTGTGGCTGGAATTTCTTGGTCACCTGATCGAATGCTGCAAGCTCGAATTATGTCTTATGCAGATACTCACCGCTATCGTCTTGGGGTAAATTACGAAACCCTGCCAATAAATCGTCCCCACGCCACCAAAGCGAATACGTCCTATCGGGATGGATTAATGAGAGCAGATGACAATAAAGGTTCTCGGATCAATTACAGTCCTACACATCAAGACTATCCTCAAATCGACGAAGAGGCCAAAGACCCACCGCATCGCGTTGAAGGATTAGCGGCTCGTATTTCTTTGAGTCACGAGGACTACTATGACCAAGCGCGTATGTTCTACGAAATACTGAGTTCAGACGAAAAAAAGCGTTTAGTAGATAATATTGCTGGAAGTCTTGGCAAATGTACGAAAGTCATCCAGGAAGATCAAATAGAAATCTTTCGTCACGTAAGTGAGGAATTAGCCAATGACGTTTCTAAGAAAATATCCCAGCTAGAATCCCCTAAACCTCAGCCTGAACCCGGTGCTGTTTAGTAGTTGATACTTGTTAGAAAAAACCGTTTTGGCTGAAGTCTGAGACATCAATTCTGGGAAATATTTAGGCGAATCATCAAGAGTCTTTCTCAAGGTAGATGCAGTAGCATTCATAATGAGAGATCAATAGGGTGTGATTACATTCCGTTTTTTGCTGATTCTCAAACTTGAAAAAACGGTTTTTTAAAATCAAATTAGTGAGAAAATTATCATGATTAATATTATTGCCTGGATTATTTTAGGCTTGATTGCTGGAGCGATCGCCAAGGCCATTTACCCTGGTCGTCAGGGAGGTGGACTATTTGCCACCACATTTTTAGGGATTATCGGTGCTTTTGTTGGGGGTACTATTGTCACCTTAATTCAAACAGGACAATTCGCTCTTACAGGAGCTTCGTTAAGTGTTCCCGGCATTATTGTGGCTGTATTTGGTGCCATTGTGTTCATCTATATTTGGGGTTTAGTGACTCGCGCTAGCTAATTTCTTGTTAGTCTAAATTCATGGATGTTCTAGTAACGCGAGTTCGGTGTTAGGAGTTCGGAGGTCGGAGTTATAGCACTACGTGCTAGGGAACGGGGAATAGGCAACAGGCAACAGTAAGCTATGTAAGGGTTTGCTGGATTTATAAATGTCCTAACCTATTTGCGTAGTGCTATAGGATTTTTCAACGAGAGAATCAGGATTTGAGCAAGGAAGCTCGCCGAGGGCGGTTCTCCCCCTTTCCCCCCTCTCCAGGGGGGAGTTAGAGGGGGTTCCTCAAATTATTTTTGTCGAACTCACGTTCTAGTAGGAGCTATGGATCGAACAATTTGATCATCACTGTCAATTTACTGTTTGGGCCCTCAGCGAAAACAAATTGATTTACAGTTAATGAGTCCTGAAAACCGATTAATTCCTTTAGAAAAAAGGTGATCAAGGATATTGGCAAGCCACTGTTGATAATATTGCAGCAGGGACGAATTATTTTTATCAACTTAATGGTGAAATATTACGTCCCGATCCAGCTTCTCACTTTCAACCGAATAGGGTTTATAAAGCATCTCAAATAGTTGATCATCATCAATTTATTTGGGAAGATCAAACCTGGACAAATATTGATTCAGAGGATTTAATTATTTATAAGTTGCACGTCGCAACTTTTACCTCCGAAAGTACTGTTGCGGTGATTATCAATCATTCACTTTACTTGAGAAAGTTAGGAATTAATGCCATTGAATTGAAGATTAGGAAACAGGAAAGAAGTAACTGTGAAAACAAAACACCCAATTAATTTACACAAAGGACTCACTTTATTTGTGGTTTTAGGCTTAATGATAGCTTATGATAATTTTAGTCTCGCAGCTTGGGTTTATTTGGCACTACACGGAAGTTATGGCATTATGTGGCTGTTAAAAGATCAACTTTATCCCGATAAAAGTTGG
>JBCDDV010000226.1:0-5405 GCA_039180145.1 Cyanobacteria bacterium P01_G01_bin.49
GTTTGAAGAAACTGAAGACGAGTACATCCTGCCCTACAGCGATGAGCGCCCCAACATCTTGGTTGTTGGCCCAATCTCTGGTGAAGAGCACCAAGAAATTGTTTTCCCTGTTTTGTCCCCTGATCCCAACACCGATAAGGCTGTTAATTTTGGTAAGTATTCGGTTCACTTAGGTGCCAACCGTGGCCGCGGACAAATCTATCCGACGGGACAGCAAAGCAATAATAATGTTTTCAAAGCGTCCCAAGAGGGAACGATCACCCAAATTACCGATCAAGAAGGGGGCGGTTACTTGGTCACTATTTCTACTGCTGATGGAGATGCCCAAGAAAACATTCCCCCAGGCCCAGAATTAATCGTCTCTGAAGGAGCAACGGTAGGCGCAGGAGAAGCCTTAACCAATAATCCTAATATGGGCGGTTTTGGGCAAAAAGATACAGAAGTTGTGCTTCAAAGTCCTGCTCGTATCAAAGGTTTAATGATTTTCTTGGCTGGCATTATGTTAGCGCAAATTCTCTTAGTGATTAAGAAGAAGCAGGTAGAACGAGTCCAAGAGGCTGAGATGAATTTTTAAGTCGTTTTTAGACAGCATTTACCTTCTCTTGTTAGCAGACAGGCTGAGTCCTGTCTGTTTTTCTTGGCAGACTAGCCTGCTTAAATGAGAGTGATTATGATTCAAGAAAGTCGTTATTTTTAAGTATATTCGTATTATGATAATGATTATTATTCATGTTAGTCTCAAGGTCAGCCTAAAAAACTCATGAAAGCTTTTTCTACCCTCATTTTAGCCCTTCTTCTAGGGATTAATCTGGTGACTGGGTGTAGTCCTCCTAAACCTCCCACCAATGAAACAAACACTGATGAAAACGCTGCCACAGTAGCCGATGAAGAGAAATTAGACATTACCGTCAGTGTCATTCCCCAAGAATATTTTGTCAAGAAAATTGGCGGCGATCGCGTTAATGTCAATGTCATGGTTCAATCAGGGTCAGAACCACATACTTACGAACCAAAACCCCAGCAATTACAAGCATTGAGTGATGCAGAAGCCTATATCGGCATTGGCATTCCCTTTGAAACAACTTGGATGAGTCGCATTACTCAAGCAAATCCTCAAATGTTGACTATTGACTCTACAGAAGGTATCGAACGCTTAACAATGGTAGCCCACGATCACCACCATGATCACGATCATCACGATCATCAAGAGACAGAACACTCTTCAGAAACTACCCTTGATCCTCATGTTTGGTTATCGCCTTCATTGGTAAAAATTCAAGCCCAAAATATCTATGAAGCCTTAGTTAAAATCGATCCGAAACATCAAGCGGAATATCAAACAAATCTCAAGCAATTTCTTCAAGAAATCGAGCAATTAGATGCTAAAATTAAAGAGAATTTAGCAGGAATAGAACAGCGTAAATTTATTGTATTTCATCCCGCCTGGGGCTACTTTGCTGAAGAATATAACCTAACTCAAATTCCCGTTGAAGTAGGGGGACAAGAACCCAGTGCAGCAGAATTATCCGCCTTAATTAAAGAAGCAAAAAAAGAGAACATAGACGTTATCTTTGCTCAACCGGAATTTAATAGTCAGTCAGCTAAAACCATTGCCAAAGAAATTGACGGAAAAGTTTTATTAATTAGTCCTTTGGCTGCTGATTGGTCGAATAATTTACTGAATGTTTCTCAAGCTTTTGCTAAGGCACTGAATTAAATTAATAAAATCCACTCATTGCTGCTTATTTAATTACTAATGAAAACTGAAGCAATAACTCTTGAGAATGTCTATGCAAAATATCAAAAAATACCAGTCTTAGAAGAAATTAATCTTACCATCGAAGAAGGGGATTTTTTAGGATTAATTGGCCCCAATGGGGGAGGAAAAACTACCTTATTTAAAGTTTTATTAGGACTAATTAAACCTTATCAAGGAACCGTTAAAATATTTGGTCGAACTGTTGCTAAAGGGAGACATTGTATTGGCTATGTTCCTCAACTCCTAGAATTAGATCGAGACTTTCCCGTTTGTGTTGCTGATGTGGTACGGATGGGAAGACTAGGAAAACGCCATTTATTGCAACGTTATACCTCTAAAGATGAAGCAATTATCAATCGTACCTTAGATCAGGTAGGGATGTTAAAATTAAGCGATCACCCTATTGGAGAACTGTCTGGAGGAGAACGTCAACGGGTGTACATTGCTCGTGCTTTGGCATCAGAACCCCGTATATTATTATTAGACGAACCCACTGCTAGTGTCGATCCGCAAAGACAAACCAGTATTTATGAGTTATTGAAAGACTTAAATGAATTTATGACCATCGTCATGATTTCCCATGATATTGGCGCAATTTCTGCCTGTGTCAAAACCGTTGGATGTCTTAACCATCGTCTCTTTTTTCATGGTGATCCACCTCTCACTACAAAAGTGATTGAAGAAACTTATCAATGTCCTGTAGATCTCATTGCGCACGGTGTTCCCCATCGGGTACTTTCTCAACATAATTGTTCTTTGCATCAAGGGGAATAGTTGATAGTTGATTGTTAATTGTTAATTGTATATCTTCACCTCCTACACTTCTATAACGTGAGTTCGACCAAAGGAAATCTCTAGACAACTGGCAACAAGTTTGAAGTCCAAAGCAAGAGCAGGTCTTGCTCAAATACTGATTCTCTCCTTGAAAAAGCGATGTCAGAACTGGGAGGTTCCCTCCCAGATTATCTGACATCAAGAAATTCTAACTCCGACCTCCGAACTCCGACCTCCGAACTCACGTTTCTACACTCCTACACTCCTAAATTTATGCTCGAACAAATCTTAGAATTACTACAATTTGATTTTATGAGAAACGCTCTGTGTGCAGGAATATTAGTGAGTATTGCTTGTGGTATTATTGGCACATTGGTTGTGGTTAATCGAATTGTTTTTATTAGTGGGGGAATTGCTCATGCCGCTTACGGAGGAATTGGATTAGGCTATTTTTTTCAAATTAATCCTATTTTCGGTGCCATTTTTTTTGCTTTAATATCTGCTCTCGGGATGGGGTTAGTTGTTAGAAAAACAGCACAAAGAGTTGATAGTCTGATTGGAGTAATGTGGGCAGTAGGAATGGCTATTGGAATTATTTTAATTGATTTAACTCCTGGTTACAAAGCAGATTTAATGAGTTACTTATTTGGCAGTATTTTAACGGTTTCGACAGAAAACTTGAAAATCATCTTGGCGTTAGATATTATTATTGTAATGATAGTTTTCTTATTTTATAAAGAATTTTTAGCCATTTCCTTTGATTCAACATTTGCCTTAACTCGGAATGTGCCTGTCGATAGTTTATATTTAGTTTTAGTCGCTGCGATCGCCTTGACGGTAGTGATGGTAATGCAAGTAGTGGGATTAATTTTAGTGATTGCTTTATTAACGATTCCAGCAGCGATCGCAGGGCAATTTTTTAAAGATATTAAAGATATGATGTTCTCTGCTAGTCTTTTGGGAATGTTATTTACAACGGTTGGATTGGGGATATCTTACTATTTCAATGTCACCTCTGGGGCAACCATTATTTTAGTTTCTGGGTTTGCTTATTTAGTCAGTTTAGGATGGAAGTCATTACAAACAACAATAGTAGAGTAATAATATTTTAGTCAATGATAGTTGATTCTCTATTTCTGGGCAATCCATAAAATATTGCTAATTTATTCGATAAAGTGTACAGGAATATGAAAACTCTTCCTAATTTTTCATTATTATCAAGTTAATAGATGGAGAAAAAATCCTCTTGAACTGTTAAATCGTCTTGAGCAGTAATTTTAAAAAATCAAATTTTTAGTCACTTATAGTGGGATAAAACGTAATAAATTGCCTGTCTTTTGAAGGAATACTTTTGATCGATAGAGAGATCTTATCGAAGTTATACCAAGGTCTGCTAGAATTAATGAACTAACATTAAATTTCCTTGTTTCATCGTGTCTGACCAAGTGTTATCATTCAGATTTTTTAAGATCGTTTGTTAAACTCAGTCTTTAAAATAAAGATAAAATGCCCTTCTATGTAACATACGTTTATGACCTCAGCATCTAGGGACAGTCATGAGTTTGAATCCAGGGGATATTCTAAGGGAACAATACAAAATTATTCAACGAATCGGCAAAGGAGGGTTTGGGAAAACCTATCAAGCGAGAGATCTTCAACAATCTGGTCATCCCCTCTGTGTCGTCAAAGAAATCATTGTCCCTCCCTCATCTGAGCCTTCTATTCTCCAAGAGATCAAAACAAGATTTATCAGAGAAGGCAAAACCCTCTCTCTTTTAGGAAAACATCCTCAAATTCCTGAACTGTTTGACTATTTTTGCCATGAGAGAAACTTTTTCTTGATCCAAGAATATATTGAAGGACATGACTTATCTGAAGAAATTGGCCCAAACTCATCGCCCCTCAGTGAAATAGAAGTTATCAAACTCTTAAGAGATACCTTAGAAGTCCTAGCTTTTGTTCATCAACAACAGATTATCCATCGGGACATCAAACCATCAAACCTGAGACGACGAAAAAAAGACGGCAAAATTATTCTGATTGACTTCGGTGCGGTTAAAGAACTCAATAGCATGGCAGTGACCGCTGTAGGAGCATCCCACGTTACTCAGTCCATTGGTACGCCTGGATATATGGCTGCTGAACAACGAAGTGGCAAACCTCAACTCAATAGTGATCTCTATGCTTTGGGGATAATTTGTATTCAGGCCTTAACGGGATTTCATCCGAGAATACTTCCCTCTGATCCCCACACAGGGGATGTCATTTGGCGTTATGCGTCACCAGAACATCCCATGATCGAGGTAGATGAGGACTTAGAGGCTATTATCAATAAAATGGTGCGCTATATGTTTAGCGATCGCTATTACTCTGCTGTCGAGGCCTTAGAAGACGCACAGTTGCTCTCAACGACAGGTCGTTCCTACAAGAGACGAAAACGACGTAAACTGAAGATGGCTGCTGCCGCTGACCCAAAACTGCCTATTCAGATATGGATGGGGATTGGTTCTGCCGTCATTATTCTTGGCATCTGGGGCATCAATCAAATTGTTCCTAAAACCTGTCCGATAGAAATAGGCGATAATCTGAGTTGCGGAGAAGAAATTCTCACTAGAAATGTTGCCCTACCCGAAAAACAAGAAGGGGTTAAAGCTTACCATCAAAGAAGATATGAAGAAGGGGTCGCTTGGTTAGAAAAAGCTAGAAAAAAAGAGCCTAATGACCCAGAAACTTTGATTTATTTGAATAACGCCATATTACGGACAAATAAAATTCCTTTTTATACCATTGCTGTTGTCGTTCCTTTGGGTAACCCGGCTGATGGTGGTGACGCAGGAAAGGAGATTTTACGGGGTGTCGCTCAACTACAAAC
>JBCDDV010000227.1:0-5384 GCA_039180145.1 Cyanobacteria bacterium P01_G01_bin.49
GTTGATCGCTTGCGAAAACGATTTCCCAAGCCAATTGTTCCTAATCGCTATGATACGATTTGTATGTTGAGTAGCTTTTTATCATTACTGAGTGTAGGAGTCATTGAAATTTGTAACTCTGCTGAATATTCTTTGATTACCTTATCCTGTTTAAGCTTGATTTTAGTGCCGATTCCTTTATCGGTAATCGGGTTAATTTATAATCAAGGTAGGTATCATGATTTGATAGACACTTCCTATTTTTTGCTAGATGGAGGATTTAGACAATTTCAACTATTAATTGTTCGATTACCCGTGATTCCTGAGTTTCATTTTTTTCGCGATCGCTATACCCCTTTAGTTTGGGAAAGACGCTGGAATTGGCTTAATTATTATGATTTTAGTTTAAACAATTTTCTGAAGCTAGGCTTTAATGATATTCGTCTGCGGGATCAACATCTTCCGGGATTAATCTCTACCTTAGTTTGGTATCAATGGGTTTTAGGACTACTTTATATTGCCTTGTTATTATGGACGCTTTCTCGAACGATTCCCGGTTTAAATTTATTAATTTATTTAAAATAAACTAATTTAGTCATCAGTCTCAGAATCATCATCCGTTGGCGTATTAAGTTCTTCTTTAAATCCTCGTATTGTCTTTCCCAAAGAAGATCCTAAGTCTGGGATTTTTTTAGGGCCAAAAATCAACAAAGCTACCACAAGAATAATACCGACTTCAGGCCATCCTAATCCAAACATATTGTCTCCAAAAGTTAAGTTATTGCCGAGTTTACGGAAATTGACTCCATCTCAGTATATTCTAAAATATGCTATCTCTTTTGATAGGTGTGTAACGCTGATTTTATTAGCTGTGACTATGTTAGAAATTTCACCGACGATTCAACTCCATCCCTTGATTCGACAGTTGGCTAATACAATTTTATCTCATTGGCAACAGAATCTAGTATTAAGTCCTTATGAGTTACCCGATGGATTAGGTTATGTTGAAGGGAAGCTAGAAGGAGAAAAACTAGTCATCGAAAATCGCTGTTATCAAACGCCTCAATTCCGTAAAATGCACTTAGAATTAGCGAAAGTCGGCAAAGGATTAGATATTCTCCATTGTGTCATGTTTCCCCGTCCTGAATACTCTCTACCCATGTTTGGCTGTGATCTTGTGGCAGGAAGAGGATCGGTGAGTGCGGCGATCGCTGATTTATCCCCAGCCAATCCTCAGTTAAGTTTGTCTAATACTTATTACGAAGCTTTATCCCAACTTCCTGATCCCCTTTTTTCTGATTCCCGTGATTTACCGGAGTGGGGGGATATTTTTTCAGATTTTTGTCTATTTATTCGTCCCCATAACCAAGAAGAAGAAATCCGGTTTCTCAATCGAGTTGGGGATTTTTTAAAGATACATTGTCAACAGGCAGTGAGTTCTCAAGCTGTTTCTTCTCAACAACGTGCGTTAAACTTGGAAGGGCAAAAATATTACTGTACTAAGCAACAGCAAAATGACAAAACTCGTCGCGTTCTAGAAAAAGCCTTTGGGGAAGCATGGGCTAATAAATATATGACCCAAGTATTATTTGATCTTCCATCTCAATAGTACAGGAGAAATAAGTTCAAGGATCATTGACTGATGAATGAAAAAGCAAGATTATTAGAAACCATTGCTGGCAAAAATCGAGGATTATTAGCCACAGAAATAGATCGGGTTAAGGTTTTATCAGCCATTGAACAATTAGAAGACCATAATCCTAATCCTAATCCTCTGAAAACACCAGAATTGTTAGAGGGGAACTGGCGATTACTTTATACAAGCAGTAAAGGGATTTTAGGATTAGATAATTTTCCGATTTTACAATTAGGACAAATCTATCAATATATTCGCGTTGAAGAAGCAAAGCTTTACAATGTTGCTGAAATTCAAGGGATTCCCTGGTTAGAAGGATTAGTGAGTGTTGCAGCACGATTTGAAAGGATATCAGATAAGCGAGTGAATGTCAAATTTGAACGCTCTATTTTAGGACTACAAAAATTAGTTGGTTATCGCTCACCGAGTCAATTTATTAAAGAGATTGAAACAGGAAAAAAATTCTTTCCTTTTGATTTTGGTATTGAAAATCGAGACCAAAAAGGATGGTTAGAAATTACTTATCTTGATGAAGATCTTCGTATTGGACGGGGTAATGAGGGAAGCGTTTTCGTTTTATCAAAAGAAAAGGGAATTACTTAATTTTAGAATATTTTTAATCCTATTTTTCGATTCCTGAAAATAAAAAAAAGAACTCCTACTAAATAGTAAGAGTTCTTAATAATTCTACCCTAAATCTTAGTCAAGATCAGGCATACTGAGTACAGCCTCAGTCTCACGATCAATTCCTTTCTCAAATCCAGCCGCTGCCGCACGGGCACGTCCAGCGTGCCAGAGGTGACCAACAAGGAAAAAGAAGCCGAGAGTAAAGTGAGAGGTTGCTAACCACGCACGAGGAGAAACATAGTTGAAAGAGTTAACGTCAGTGATAACACCACCCACAGAGTTTAAAGACCCCAAGGGTGCGTGAGTCATGTATTCAGCCGCACGGCGAATTTGCCAAGGCTGAACGTCGTTTCTTAACTTATCTAAATCTAAACCATTAGGGCCACGTAAAGGCTCTAACCAAGGGCCGCGGAAGTCCCAGAAACGCATGGTTTCACCACCAAAGATGATTTCACCAGTAGGGGAACGCATTAGGTATTTACCTAAACCAGTGGGGCCTTGAGAAGACCCGATATTTGCTCCCATGCGTTGGTCTCGTACTAGGAAGGTAAACGCTTGAGACTGAGAAGCTTCCATCCCGGTGGGGCCGTAAAATTCACTGGGGTAAGCGGTATTATTAAACCAAACGAACACAGCAGCGATAAAGCCCATCATGGACAACGCGCCTAAACTGTAAGAGAGATAAGCCTCTCCAGACCAGATGAAAGCGCGACGCGCCCAACCGAAAGGCTTGGTTAGGATGTGCCAAATACCACCGAAGATACAGATTAGACCAATCCAAATGTGTCCGCCAATAATATCTTCCATGTTATTGACACTGATGATCCAACCTTCACCACCAAAAGGAGCTTTGAGCAGATAGCCAAAGATCACAGCAGGGTTGAGAGTAGGGTTGCTGATCACACGAACATCACCACCGCCAGGGGCCCAGGTGTCATAGACACCACCAAAGAACATGGCTTTGAAGACCAACAGAAGCGCACCACATCCTAAGAGAATGAGGTGATAACCGATGATGTTAGTCATTTGGTTTTTGTCTTTCCAGTCGTAACCAAAGAAGTTGGAATATTCTTCTAACGTTTCAGGGCCGCGAAGAGCATGATAAATGCCACCGAAACCGAGAACAGCAGAAGAAATCAGATGTAAAACCCCAACAACGAAGAAGGGGAAAGTATCAATGATTTCACCCGCAGGGCCAACACCCCAACCGAGGGTGGCAATATGGGGAAGGAGAATTAAGCCCTGTTCATACATAGGCTTTTCTGGAATTAGGTGGGCCGTTTCAAACAGGGTCATTGCCCCGGCCCAGAAAACGATTAAGCCAGCGTGAGCAACGTGAGCGCCTAGAAGCTTACCGGAAAGATTAATCAGGCGAGCATTACCTGACCACCAGGCAAAACCAGTAGATTCTAGGTCACGTCCACTGACCATAGATGTGTTAGAGAGCGTTACCACGGGGGAGTACCTCCTCAGGGAATATAAAGTTCTGGTGGGGTTGGTCTTGGGGAGCCATCCAAGCTCTGAGACCTTCATTTAACAAAATATTCTTGGTGTAGAATGTCTCAAATTCGGGGTCTTCTGCTGCCCGTAATTCTTGGGAAACAAAATCATAAGCTCGTAAGTTGAGAGCTAAACCCACAATGCCGATCGAACTCATCCATAAACCTGTCACTGGGACAAATAACATGAAAAAGTGTAACCAACGTTTGTTGGAAAAAGCAATGCCAAAAATCTGTGACCAGAAACGGTTGGCTGTCACCATTGAATAAGTTTCTTCTGCTTGAGTTGGTTCAAAGGCTCTGAAAGTGTTGGCTTGTTCCCCATCTTCAAACAGAGTGTTTTCTACTGTGGCACCGTGAATGGCACACAGTAATGCTCCACCCAGAACACCTGCCACTCCCATCATGTGGAAGGGGTTTAATGTCCAGTTGTGGAACCCTTGTAAGAAGAGAATAAAGCGGAAAATGCCAGCTACCCCAAAACTGGGAGCGAAGAACCAGCTTGACTGTCCCAAGGGATACATCAGAAAGACACTGACGAAGACCGCAATGGGGGCAGAGAAAGCAATGGCGTTGTAAGGACGAATCCCGACCAGACGGGAAATTTCAAACTGACGCAACATGAAGCCGATTAAGGCAAAGGCTCCGTGGAGGGCAGTAAATGTCCACAGTCCTCCTACTTGACACCAGCGAGTGAAGTCTCCTTGGGCTTCGGGCCCCCATAAAAAGAGTAGGGAATGGCCGAAGGCGTTAGCTGGTGAGGAAACGGCTACGGTCAGGAAGTTACAACCTTCTAGGTAAGAACTTGCTAAGCCGTGGGTGTACCAGGAGGTAACAAAGGTGGTTCCGGTTAACCAGCCCCCTAGTGCTAAATAAGAGCAGGGGAACAGTAGTAAACCAGACCAACCAACAAATACGAAACGATCGCGCTTAAGCCAGTCGTCGAGGACGTCGAACCATCCTCTTTCTGGCGCGCGTCCGACTGCTATAGTCATGACGCAAATCTCCAAATCAATATAAGGACAAGGTTAAAGATTTCTCTAAAATCATCTAACATTTCAAAATCTTCATAGTACGAAGCAGATTTGTAGACGGAATGTGAGAAATCGTTACTTTTCTTAACTTCTCCTATCTTAATATAAACTGTTTAAGTTTTCTACTCCAATCCTTAACAAAATATAAAGATTCCCCGAAAGCTATTCCTATCGAGGGTTGTGGTAAGTTTTAACAGATAATTAAATTAAGAGCCGTTTTTTCAAGAGGAGCATTGATGATTAGTATTGACTTGGCCTTAAAATATACACCAATTCCTATCTCTGTACAGCGAAAAGAAACCGAAGATGCAAACACTCTATATCAGCAAATCGTCGCTGCGATGAAGTCGCCTACCCCTCAATTGTTAGAGTTAACCTGTGAGAAGCAAACAGAAAAAAAAGTCGCTGTGATGAGCGATCAGATTGGTGCCTTGATCGTTTCTCAGAAAGACGGATCAGCAGCAACGGGGCGGCCACCTGGATTCTTTTCGTTAGTAGAATCAGACTCATAGGATTCTATCAGAAAACCTACACTTAACTTACGGAGTCGATCTAGTAGAGTGGGCATTGCCCACCCTACCTTATCCCTCTTCTGTCACTCTCCGAAAA
>JBCDDV010000228.1:0-5377 GCA_039180145.1 Cyanobacteria bacterium P01_G01_bin.49
AGCAATCTTAAGCGGAGTGGTGAGGAAATCATCTAGGCGCACAACTGCCCTAGAAAACTTTCTCTCGTCAAAAATTGGCTCAGACTCATATAACACTTAAGATTTTTACTTAAATCTGTTTAGATTACCTGAGATTAATGACTTCAGACGCTCCCCAATCTCCTAACCCTGATTTACCCCCTGATCCCCAACAAAATATGAGGGAAAATTCTCAGTCTCCCTCTATCGAAGAGGAACCAGGAGAAATGCCGATCCTTCCTGCTGATGAGGAGACAACCCAAGCTCAAGCATCACCTAGTTCGGATAATGCAGATCTTGATCTAGACTCTCAGGCTAAACAACTCGCTGACCAAGTTGAGTTTCTCACTAGGCAAAAACAAACGTTAAGGGATGAAATTGCCGACTTGGAAACTCAAAAACAAGAAAAACTGGTTGAACAAACCTTGCAGCAAATGGTTCAAGAAGGGTTAAAAGAACTTCAGCAGCAAAAGCAAACCCTCGAACTCTCTATTGAACAACTCGAACGTCGTCGGGACAGAATTCGAGCAGAAATGAACACAACTTTTGCTGGAATTTCTCAAGATTTGGCCATTCGCGTACAAGGGTTCAAAGATTACTTAGTGGGAAGTTTACAGGATTTAGCCGCAGCAGCAGAGCAATTAGAGTTACCCACAGAAGAATCGTGGGAGACAACGCCTCAAACCGTTACCCCTCCTGTCTCTAGTGGAGCAAATACTCAATTTGCTCCCCAAGAATTTGCGGATCAGACCAGAAAAATTCAACAAATTCTAGAACAATATCGCAGAAATCCTGATTATTATGGGCCGCCTTGGCAATTGAGACGGACGTTTGAGCCGATTCACGTTGAACGGGTTCAGAAATGGTTTTTCAGTCAAGGAGGAAGGGGAGCAATTCGTTCGATGGGAAGTCGCCTACAGAATATTTTAGTGGCTTCTGCGGTGATTTCTGTCTTAAATAGTCTTCATGGCGATCGCACTCGCTTCTTAATTTTGGCTAACACACCAGAAAGACTAGGCGAATGGCGACGAGGACTGCAAGACTGTTTAGGTATTTCTCGGAGTGATTTTGGCCCAGAAAGGGGTGTGGTTTTATTTGAGTCTCCAGAGGCGTTAATTCAAAAAGCAGAACGGTTAGTTGAAGATCAATATTTACCTCTTGTGGTTATTGACGAAACAGAAGACCAAATTAATTTGTCTTTATTGCAATTTCCTCTATGGTTAGCCTTTGCGCCAGATCCCCAGCAGATGTCGAGCTATCTCTATTAAAAAAATTTTGAAACCCAAAAGGATGAAAACGACTTATGTCTTGGTTAATTAGTGCATTGTTGGTATTACTTGGTTATCTCCTCGGCTCAATTCCTACTGGTTATTTAACCGGACTTTTCCTTAAAGGAATTGATATCCGTAAACATGGATCTGGTTCAACAGGAGCAACCAATGTCTTACGAACCGTGGGAAAAGGTGCGGCGATCTTCGTCTTAGCGATGGATTTAGCAAAAGCGATGTTGGCCGTTATTGCCGTCAAACTTTGGTTTTTCTCTGGGCTGTCAGAGATCATTCCCCTAGAATGGAAACCTTGGCTAATCGTTTTGGCGGCGATCGCTGCTGTCTTTGGTCACAGTAAGTCTATTTTCCTCAATTTTACAGGTGGAAAGTCAGTCGCTGCTAGCTTGGGGGTTTTGTTAGTGCTTAATCCCATTGTTGCTTTAGGCACCCTAGGCGGTTTTTTGGCGATGATTAGCTTTTCTCGAATCGTTTCTCTGAGTTCTATGACCGGAGTGATTGTTGTTAATATTCTGATGATTGCTTTAGATCAACCCTTACCCTATTGCTCATTTGGGGTAATCGTTGGTATTTATGTAATTCTTCGTCATCGGACCAATATTCTTCGTCTCTTAGCAGGAACAGAACCGAGAATTGGACAGAAATTGCAGCAAGAAGGAAGCTAATTTTTTCCAGTTACTTAAAAAAATTTTTTAGTGATAGAAACAGCTAGATTATGCTCACAATCTAGCTGTTTTTTTGGGTTTGAATGATACCAAATCTAGGTTAATAGGGAATCCTATAAATAGGAGAAAAGATAAAGTTCATGGTAAAAACACTAACTTATGCTTCAACGCTTGAATTTTTGCAACAAACTGTTACATTAGAAGTCAGTTCGTCCTAACCAGCTACCAAACAGTCAATTCTATGAGTAATATGCCTCCATCACCCACAGAAGAAAACACCCCAGAAAACCAGTCTACCGAATCTCAACCAAGCTATGTGAAACTAGCGATGCGTAATATGGTTCGTAAACGAGGAATTTCCCTAAAACACTTTTTTTTAACCACTGCAGGACTACTTGGTTTTTTTATTGGAATTTCCTATTTAACCCGCTAGGATAAAAGCCGATGGTCTATTTAAAAGATCCCAGTATGGTTCTAGACGTTAATGTTCAGGATGTTTTTACAGTCAATTCATCCCAGAGCAACGACAATTTGAATATACCATCAGATACTTGGCAGCAATGGTTCCAAGTCTGGGGAGAAAATCGGCTTTCAGACTTTCCCCCGTCACCCAGCTATGAACTAAGTCTTAGGTTGACTGGAGATGCTGAAATTCAAAGTCTCAACGCCCAATATCGTGACAAAAATCAACCGACAGATGTTTTGGCTTTTGCGACTTTAGATGTTAATTTTCCGCTTCCTAGTGACAAAACTTCCTGGTTAGAGCCATTATATTTAGGAGACATTATTATCTCAGTAGAAACTGCTCAACAACAAGCCCAGCAACAAAACCATAAACTACCGCGAGAACTCGCTTGGTTAGCGTCTCACGGGTTTCTTCATCTCTTGGGATGGGACCACCCCGATGACGAAAGCTTACAAAAAATGTTAAAACAGCAAGAAACTTTGTTAGGAATTATCGGTCTTTAGAGACACTATCATCACCCTATATGTTCTTCTTGAACAGAATCCGTAAAAATAATTAATTATTGTGTAGCCAACTTAGTAAAACTTCAAAATAATGAAAGCTGATTTAAACATGACTCCATCTCCTTCCCCTAACCTTTCTCAAGCTGCCCTACTCCCTGCAACTTCTGCCTTTAGAAGCAACACACTTCCCCAAACTACTCCAACCTCACCAGATATCAATCTTGGTCTGAGCAGAGACACAGCTTGGCAAATAGCCCCTAACCTATTGATTAGCTTTAGATATGCTTGGTCTGGCATCTGTTATGCTTTTCTGACTCAACGGAATTTCCGTATTCACACCACCATGACCACCATAGCGCTTAGTTTAGGAATCTTTCTCAACATCAACGGTGTCAGTATGGCAATTGTTGCTTTGACTTGCGCTTTGGTGATGGCCTTAGAATTATTAAACACTGCCTTAGAATCTGTGGTTGATTTAACCGTGGGGAAGTCCTACCATGAATTAGCGAAAATTGCTAAAGACTGCGCCGCTGGGGCTGTAATGATTTCAGCGATCGCCGCCTTATTAGTCGGTGTTTTTATCCTGCTTCCCCCTTTAGCAGAGATTATTCTTCCCCTATAAATGTCTAACTGAACTGTCATTTTGACTAAGCTTGAGGAGCTTAACGTTGATTGTTGTTATTGATAACTACGATAGTTTTACCTACAATTTAGTACAGTATTTAGGGGAATTGGGCTTAGAGTTAGCCGTTGCCTCAGAAATCAAAGTTTACCGTAACGATCAAATTGATATTTCTAAAATTCGTAACTTAAACCCTGATGGAGTCGTGATTTCTCCAGGGCCAGGGCGGCCGGAGTCGGCGGGCATTTCTTTAACTTTAATCAAAGAATTAGGCTCTACTCTCCCCATATTAGGGGTTTGCTTAGGCCATCAAAGTATGGGCCAAATTTTTGGCGGTAAAGTGGTTTCTGCCTCCGAGTTAGTTCACGGTAAAACTTCACCAATTTATCACAATGGAGAAGGGGTCTTCGCCGGGTTAGAAAATCCTTTTAATGCCACTCGTTACCATAGTTTAGTGGTTGATCGAGAGAGTCTTCCCCCGCAGCTAGAAATTACAGCTTGGATAGAAGATGGCACAATTATGGGTCTACGGCATAAAGACTATATGCACCTTCAAGGGGTACAATTTCATCCAGAAAGTATTTTAACTTCATCAGGCAAAGACCTGTTGCGCAACTTTCTAACTTCTCTAAAATCCTATTAGTTAATTTTAATTTTTGATATTCTCATGAAACGGCGACAGTTACTCCGCTATGCTAGTGCTAGTGCTATTGCAGCGACAGGAATCTCCCTATCCTCTCGTTGGCAAGGGGTTTCGGCTCAAGGAAACAACTCTTTATCAATTCAATATCTTGGTCATACTGCCTTTTTGTTTACTGGAGGTGGCGTGCGAGTTTTAGCCAACCCTTTTCGAGCGATCGGTTGTACGGCTGGATATCGTCTTCCCAAAGTTCAAGCAGATTTAGTGATTATTAGTAGTCAAATGTGGGATGAAGGGGCTGCAGAAGATTTGCCAGGAAATCCGAAAGTATTGTATGAACCTGGTGTCTATGAAATTAGTGGCTTAAGACTCCAAGGAATTGGCATTGACCATGATCGCCAAGGAGGAAGACGATTCGGGACTAATGTGGCTTGGCGTTGGACTCAAGGGGGGCTGCGGGTTGTCCACTTGGGAGGGGCAGCAGGTCCCATTGACATCGAACAAAAGATTCTTTTAGGTAGTCCTGATGTGGCTTGTATTCCAGTTGGTGGTGGTCCTAAGGCTTATAATCCAGAAGAAGGAAAACAAGCAATGGAGACTTTACGTCCTAGAATTATGATACCTACTCATTATCGGACTTCTGCTGTTGATGAAAATGCCTGTGATATTGCCCCTTTGCAAGACTTTTTAACGTTAGTTGAAGGAATGAATGTTCAGAAAATTAATCAGGATAGAATTAGTCTCAGTTTTGGAGATTTGCCAAAAGAAGGTACTTTAATTCGTGTTTTAGATTATCAACCTGCTTTAAAAGCATAAAGGACGAGATTGATTGATAATTATGATAATTAATGGTGAATTGCTGGTAGTTGTTTTCAGAGTTCATCATTATTTTTTGGAAGCAAAAATAGCGATATTTCCTCAATACAGTCAGCAGATTTTGATAATATTCGGACTCTCTCTCTAAAGAAGGAAGTTGGCGAACAATATTAAGTTATGATAAGTTTAGTTGTTGTATCAAAAAATTGGCTTAACTATTTTAATTGCTGAGAAGTTTTATTTCTCATCTAGGTTGCCAATGCTGATGGATAAAGCTATGAAAAATAAACTAAATACGACTCACGTCATTAAACAGTTTGTTGGTAAAAAATTGATCAAGACGTTTTTAATTGCGTTAGCT
>JBCDDV010000229.1:0-5376 GCA_039180145.1 Cyanobacteria bacterium P01_G01_bin.49
AGGAATAAAATACTTAGCAGTGGTAATGACACCGAGGCGTAATTGTCCCTGTTTTGTTCCTTTCAAATCAGCTACTTTCATTTCAAAGTTATCCAACCTTTCAAAAATATCCTGACAAGTCCTTAGTAATGCTTGTCCAGCTTCAGTCAGATAAAGACGCTTACCAATTTGCTCGAATAAAGGTAAACCAACTGACTTGGTCAGTTGCTTAATTTGACTAGATACAGTGGGTTGAGTAATAAATAACTCTTCAGCAGCGCGAGTAAAACTGCCGTGGCGTGCGGTGGCTTCAAATACTTTTAATTGGTGTAGAGTTGCTTGTATCAACGGTATGCCCTCTGCTGTATTTTAGAGTAATGCTCAAGTGTCTCCAATTAAGGCTTAGATTGTGTTTGGTTTTCATTATTCCCTATATCATAGACTAAAAACGATGATATATCAATATTGAGTTGAAAAAAATCTATCAAAACGTAAGGGGGTCTGGTAACAAAAATAACTGTTTTCTTTACAGGATGAAGGTATCTTATGTCAAACTATATACATATTTAGTAACAAATACTTATGTCCAACCCCAATCTAGAAACTTGTCCTGTCTGTGGTGTCAAAATTGAAGGCAGTGACAAAGTAATTTTTTCTTCTGGCCCTGTGGGAACTCGCGCCCGTTTGTGGGCGCGGGTGTGTAACTATGTCCAAAAACCGGAGTGTATCAATCAAGATACAACCGAGATCGGTTCAGTTAACGAAAATGACTACTACAAGCCAATTCCTTAACAGATGTAAGATATCAAGATATTAAGGGGATAAGATATGAGAGGAATCTTGCTGCTGTTCCAAAAACGAAGAGTGGTTGTTAATAGTTAGAACCTTTTGCTCAATAATTTTTAGAGAATTATTTTATATGACAATTGGAATTTGGGTTTTAGGAGATCAACTCAATACTAAACAAGCAGCTTTGTTCAGTTGCCAAAATAATAAACTAACCACTCCCGTTATTCTAATTGAATCCCTCAATTACGTTAAAAAACGTCCTTATCATCAACAAAAGTTAGTGTTGATTTGGTCAGCAATGCGCCATTTTGCTGAAGAATTAAGATCTGAAGGATGGCAAGTTACTTATAATATTCAAGATGACTTTAAAACGCCTCTTTTACAATGGATTGAAAAGCATAAGATTACAGAATTACGGATAATGAGGACTCATAATCGTCCTTTTTTACAATTAATTAACCATTTACAATTAAATTGCAAAATTACTTTTATTGAAAATAATCATTTTTTGTGGAGTTCTCAAGATTTTCAACAATGGGCCCATTCTCGTAAACGACTTTTATTAGAAGATTTTTATCGAGAAAGTCGCAAGCGCTTTGATATTTTAATGGAAGATCATCAACCGATTGGAGAGAAATGGAACTTTGACAAACAAAATCGTAAACCCCCTCAAAATAATTTAGAAACCCCCGCACCCTTATGGTTTGAACCGGATAAAGTTACACAACAGGTGATTAAAGATATCAAGTCTTATCAGTTGAAAACCTACGGAAATATAGAACCCTTTAGATGGGGAGTAACCCGTTCCCAAGCCTTAAAAGTTTTAGGACATTTTTTAGCCACAAGATTAGAAAAGTTTGGCCCTTATCAAGATGCCATGATTACGGGAGAACTTACGATGTGGCATAGTTTAATCTCTCCTTATCTTAATATTGGGTTAATTACTCCTTTAGAAGTGATTAAAGCAATTGAAAAAGTGTATATAAAAAATCAATTCCCTTTAAATAGTATAGAAGGAATAATCAGACAAATTTTAGGCTGGCGAGAATATATGTATGGAATTTACCAGTTAATGAGTGATAACTACGCTCAAGAAAATTGGTTTGGACATCAAGAATCGTTGCCTAACTTTTACTGGGATAGTTCACAAACTGACATGAACTGTTTATCTCAGGTGTTACGACAGGTAGAAGAAACGGGTTATGCCCACCATATTCAAAGATTAATGATATTAAGCAATTTTGCTTTAATTATGGGAGTATCTCCTCAAGCAATTAATCATTGGTTTCATTCAGCGTTTATTGATGGTTATGACTGGGTCATGGTTCCTAATGTGGTTGGAATGGGACAGTTTGCTGATGGAGGAAAGTTAGCCTCGAAACCCTATGCAGCATCGGCAAACTATATCAATAAAATGAGTGATTATTGTAATAATTGTGTTTATGAACGTAGCCAAAGAACGGGGGAAAAAGCCTGTCCTTTTAACTTCTTTTATTGGGACTTTTTAATGCGTCATCAAAAGAAACTAAAATTATTAGGGCGGATGAACCTTGTCTTAGGAAATCTGAAAAGAATGGATACAGATGAGTTGGAACAAATACAATCTCAAGCTAATCAATGGAGAGAGAAAGTTAAAGAAAATCTTTAATAGTTTTTGGGTTGACGGGAGTAAACTCTATTAATTTATCAGGGACAATAATGATATTCTGCCCTCGGAAGGATTATCATAGAAGATGAATGTTAAGTTAAGTAAACGTCTATGGTTCTTTTTGGATTTGGCAAAAAGCTGACACTTCCCACCCCAGAAAAAGCATTACCTGGGCGTGAAACTCCCATGGCTGTTCCTAATAATCATCATGTCAACGGTCATCCTCTCAAACCACCATTTCCTGAAGGCACCGAAACTGCTACGTTTGGACTGGGTTGTTTTTGGGGAGCAGAACGCCAGTTTTGGCAGTTAGATGGCGTGTACACAACTGCCGTTGGTTATGCAGCAGGCTATACGCCCAATCCTACTTATCAAGAAGTTTGCACCGGACTCACCGGCCATAATGAAGTAGTATTGGTGGTGTTTGATCCTAAAGTGATTGATTATGATGAGCTTTTGAGAGTCTTTTGGGAAAGTCATAATCCCACCCAAGGTATGCGTCAAGGAAATGATGTAGGAACGCAATATCGCTCGGGAATTTATGTTTATACTTCCCAACAAGAACGCAAGGCAGGAGCGTCAAAACAAGCTTATCAGAAAGCTCTCAATCAAGCAGGTTATGGAACAATTACGACCGAAATTATCAAAGCACCTGAGTTTTACTACGCCGAAGCTTACCATCAACAATATCTAGCTAAAAATCCTAATGGTTATTGTGGGTTAGGAGGAACTAATATTAGTTGTCCGATGGGACTTAATGTTTAGATCGGGTGAATTACGGAGATTATAATGAGCGATTTAACCTTAAATAATGACAATCTAATTCCTCAATTAGGATTAGGTACCTGGAAATCAGAACCTGGCCAGGTTGCTACAGCCGTCAAAGAAGCCTTGAAAGTTGGTTATCGTCATATTGATTGTGCGCCTGTTTACGGTAATGAGAAAGAAGTTGGTCAAGGATTAAAAGCGTCTTTGGCTAATAATATTGTCAAACGGGAAGATATTTTTATCACCTCAAAACTTTGGAATAATCAACACGCACAAGGAGATGTCGTCCCGGCACTCAAGCAAACGTTAGCAGATTTACAACTAGAGTATCTTGACTTATTCCTGATTCATTGGCCAATTGCCTTTAAAAAAGAGGTAAGTTGGGCAACGAAACCTGAAGAGTTTATTCCTTTATCAGAACTTCCCTTAATTGAGACATGGCAGGGAATGGAAAAAGCTGTCAATGAAGGATTGGTTAAAAATATTGGAGTTTCTAACTTTAGTCAAGCTAAGCTAGAAAATTTGTGCTTAAATGCTCAGATTCAACCTTGTATGAATCAAGTTGAATGTCACCCCTATTTACAACAGGATGAGCTACTCGCTTACTGTCAAGAGAAAGGAATAAGATTAACAGCATACTCTCCTTTAGGATCGAAGGATCGTACTGATTCCCTTAGACAAAAAGATGAGCCTATCTTACTTGAAAATTCAGCTATCAAACAAATTGCCCAGAAACATCAAGGCACTCCTGCCCA
This sequence comes from Cyanobacteria bacterium P01_G01_bin.49, assembly GCA_039180145.1. Taxonomy (GTDB): domain Bacteria; phylum Cyanobacteriota; class Cyanobacteriia; order Cyanobacteriales; family Microcystaceae; genus JBCDDV01. The sequence goes on from JBCDDV010000229.1 coordinate 3,940, forward strand.
AATTTTGCTCAAATGGGCGATTGAAAGGGGAACAGTGGTCATTCCTAAATCTGTTTCACCTCAACGAATTAAGGAGAATTTTGAAGCCCAAAACGTTCCTTTAGATTCAGAAGATATGAAACAAATCGCAAATTTAAACAACGATTATCGTTATGTCGATGGGTCATTTTTTGCGGTTCCCAATAGTGGCTATACCGTCGAAAATATTTGGGATATCCCTAAGGTTTAAATAGACAGGATTGAGAGAAAAAATTAGTTTTTATGGTGTGAGGAGTCAGAGAATTGAGTCATTGCTACTTATCTTTGAGGATTGATCTCCCAATCCTCATTTTCGCCACCAATAATTAATCGCTTAATTTGAAGATACTCTTTATCTAATTGATTGAGTGAATTAATCAACATATCTAGTGCAATTAAATCACTGGTTCCTAAGTCAAACCAACATCGTCCCCAAGTGCCTTCATACTGAAACTCTCCCATGTTGTGCATAGGAGCCATCATAATGCTATCAGTAAGATCCATATCATAATTCATGTAACTAATTTCCACACCCATATCTTGTACTTGCAGATTTTCGGCATTGAATGCCCCCAATTTTCCCAAATAAAACCAGGAATTAAATACTTCTTCTATATATTGTTGTTCCATTGGTGAGGGGATAGTTTCAAACTCTAACCAAATCCATAAGTCAAAGGGATTAAACTCGCGAAACTGTATTTTCATCACTATTTTTGCTGTTTTGACAAATAGAAAAAGTATTACATGGGCTTACGTTCTAGTATTTTAGCCAAAATGAACACAAATTATGAATCGTTATCCTCAAATACTTTGTTTAGGTGAAATTCTGTTTGATTATCTTGCTGATCAATTAGGGGCAACATTAGATGATGTTGCCTCATGGACAGCTTATCCTGGGGGTGCGCCTGCTAATGTTGCTTGTGCTTTAGTTAAGTTAGGAACCCCTACGGCATTTATGGGATGTATTGGCTCAGATGCACCTGGAGATCAATTAGTTTCTCTCTTAGAAAAAATAGGGGTTAATATAACAGGAATTCAACGTCATCCGACAGCCCCAACTCGGCAAGTTTATGTTACTCGCTCCCTGGCAGGAGAACGTTATTTTGCTAGTTTTGGCAACAAGAAAACCAATGAATTTGCCGATACTAAACTTTCAGCCGAAAAATTGTCAGACTCTCTCTTTATTCATGCCAATTATTTAGTGATTGGTACCCTAGAACTCGCTTACCCTGAAAGTCAACAAGCGATTAGAAAAGCGCTACAAATGGCTAAAAAGCATCAAATTAAGGTTTTTGTGGATATTAACTGGCGACCAGTCTTCTGGCATCATTTAGAAACCGCTAAACCCCTCATTACAGAAGTATTACATCAAGCTGATTTTATTAAATGCTCTGATGAAGAAGCTCAGTGGTTATTTAA
>JBCDDV010000230.1:0-5369 GCA_039180145.1 Cyanobacteria bacterium P01_G01_bin.49
AAAATTTTCTTAATGTTAGGCAAGCTAGTCGTTTTTGAGGTTAATTCGTTGGTTTAAATCATAGCAATTTTATTTTTTATTTTGAAGTTAAACCTAATTTAGAAACCCTAAAATTTCAGTGATTTTTAGTGGCAAAAACTAACTATCTAACGCTCCTCTAACTAAAATTACTGTACTCTCGACTTGTTGAGCGATCATTTTGGGAATATTTCCATGAATAACCTGTTCTAAAAGTCCTTCTCGACTCACCCCTAACATAACCACGTCGCAACTTTCGGCAGCAGCTAAATGAACTAAGGCATCCGCAACAGATTGAGAGCGAATTGGTAATGGGATCACCGGACGATCTAGTTTTTCTTTTAACCGTTCTGCGGCTATTTCTAAAGATTGATAATTGGGGGTTGGTCTTGCCGGAGAAAAGACCTGGCATAACCAAATAATTGGTGAACGAGAACGAGTGTATGAATCGGTTAATCCTGGCAGCAATTCTATAGCTCGTTTGGCATTTGGCCCGCCAGCAATAGGAATTAACCAAGTGGCATCCTTGTCTAATTGTTGAGGATAAATATTGGGTCGATTACCAAGTTTAACTAAGACTAATTCACAAGGAGCTTTACGAATTAACATATCAATAACACTACTAAAAATTGCCCCTGGGGTATGAGCATTTCCTTTCCATTCCAACACCATCAAATTTATATGTCGTTCTCGAATTGTTTCTAAAATAGCTTGGGCAATATCATGAGCCACCCGAATTTGCGTATGTACCGGAATCTGATGATGACGACCTAATCTTTCTGCTCTTTGTAATAATTGACGACTGTGTTGAGTGACCACAGAAGTTTGAGCCGGATCGCTATGTTTCGGCACTTTAATCACTTGCAAACATTCAATTTCTTTATTTTCTTGTTTAGCGATCGCTGCCCCAATTTGAAACAAATAGTTAGCAGTATTTGGGTTCCCTAATGGGAGTAAAATGCGACCTTCTCCAGCCAGAGGCGCACGGGTTTGATAAGCAATATAAGAAGGTTCAGGAATCACTTCATTAATATTATCGTCATTCCCCGCTAACTCATTGGCTTCGATACGAATAATATCAGTTCGCGTAATAATCCCCACCAATTTATGTCCTTCTGTCACCGGAAGACGGGATAATTGATAGCGGTTGAGGAGATAAACAACGTCACTGAGAGACGCTTCTGCTTGCACAGTAATCGGCCGCGGATTCATAAACTCAGATAAGCGGGTTTTTCCGGAATTTTTGGTCAAATTAGCAAGATCACTTTGGGTAACGATCCCCACTAGTTTGCCGTTTTCCATGACGGGAAACCCACGATGACTCGATAAGGACATCGACTGTAACACTTCATCCAAAGTAAAATGACTTGGTAAGGTTTCTACCTGAGATTGCATCACATTGGCTGCTGTTAATTTCGAGAGAAAATCCTGAGCCGTTGTCGTATCAGTGAGATAAATTCCTCGGGCCTTTAACATATGTTCATATAATGACCCCCGTGAGACACTTTCAGCCACCATATAGGAAACCGCACAGGTAACCATTAATGGCAGAACAATATTAAAGTCCGTATTGAGTTCAAAAACAATCACAATTGCTGTAACAGGAACTCTGACCACAGCCGTGAAAAATGCCCCCATCCCTGCCAAAGCATAAGCTGATTGGGCCCCAGTCCCCATTAAAATGTTTTCAAAATCCCCTACCAAATAGCCTAACGCTGACCCCAAAACTAAGGCAGGGCCGAATAAGCCACCTGGTGCATTAGCACTATAAGCCAACATTGTCAGGAAAAAATGAGCAATAAATGCTAATAAAATTTTGCTATTACTCAATTCCCCCGTTACTAAAAATATGCGCAGTCCCGCATTATCTCGAAAAAAAGGCGGTAAAAGAGCAACAATAAAGCCAGAAAGCATTGCTGTTAAGCCGATGCGCCACGATAAGGGCAAATTGAAGCGACGTTGTATTGTTAAACTAAACAGGAGGCCCTTATTAAATAAAGCCCCTAAAACCCCGGCCAAAACGCCTAGAAGCACGTAAAAGGGAATATCTTGGGCTGAAAAACTAATCCCAGGAAGATCGAGTAACGAAGAGGGAAAATTGAGGTTTGAAGATTGTAAAATTAAGGACACCACTGCCCCAGTAAAGGAAGCAACAATGGCAGTTTCTAGGGTTAATCCAGAAACATCCCGCATCAACTCTTCAATGACAAAAAGAACCCCGGCAATGGGCGCGCTAAACCCTGCCGCTAGTCCAGCGGCTGCCCCTGCTGCAATCATCTGTCGTCGGTGTTCAGGAGAAGTCGGAACCCAGCTACTAAGTTGAGCAGCTAATGCAGCCCCAATATGCACCGTTGGGGCGCGACGACCCAAGGTTAATCCAGACCCTAACACTAAAATAGTGCCAATCAGTTTAACAACAGCAATTCTCAGGGAAAGGGGAACATTGTGGCGAGCTAAAGTGGCCTTAACTTGAGTAATACCGCCACCTGCTGCAGTGGGAGCAGCTTGTTCAATCAACCAACCAGCTAAATAGCCGAGAACCAACCCTCCCAGAGGCAATACCCAAATCGGCCCAAATTGATTAGCAAAAGAAACACGCCAGCCTCCTAACCATCCGACTCCCTGTTTGAGAATCAGAGCAACAACGGCTGACAGAAATCCAATAAGACAGGCTTCTAATAAGGCATAGCGAGGATCAGTCGAGTTCCTCCCAATCTGTCTTGATTTAGCCCATTGATAGAGACGTTGGGGAATTAAATAAGGCTGCATGGATTGCCTAAATTGGGCTAGTCTCCTTCAATCTTAAAAGATTTTTGGGAGATTTACTGAAAAATTCCCTATATTTCTTTGGAGTTGGGAAATTTGAGGAATCCTTGAGAAAGATGGCGATCGCCCATAATTCCACTCCTCAGTATAAGTTCATATTGACCGGGGCTACCCTAATCTGACCATAATAAAATTGAGTCGTTGGAGAGGGGTTCTATGGTTTCACCGGTTGATTTTCAATTGGTTAACGCAGCACGTCAAGGAAACTGTCAAACAGTAGAAACCTTGTTGGCCAAAGGGGCGCAGGTAAATGCAACGGATTTACAAAATACCAGTGCTTTAATGTATGCTGCCCAGCGGGGACATCGAGAGATTGTACATCGTCTACTTGAGGCAGGAGCAAACGTCAATCAACAACGGACATCGTCTGGGGTCAGTGCTTTGATGCTTGCTGCTGCGGCTAATCATGTTGATATTGTCAAAGATTTAATTCAAGCAGGGGCTGAGGTTAATCAAACCAATGAAGATGGTAGCCCTGGGCTGATGATTGCTGCTTATAAAGGACACTTGGGCATTGTTAAAATTTTAATCGCTGCGGGGGCTGAGGTTGGTCATCAAGACAAAGATGGTGATACAGCCTTAAATTTAGCGATTAAAGGTAATTATCCCGAAGTGATTGAGGTATTGCGTCAAGGAAAAGCAGTCCTCACTGATGAAAAAGAAGCATTAATCTTAGCCATCCGCGCAGGCAGTTTAGATACGTTTCAAGCTCTTTTAGCTCCCCACATCGATATTAATACTCCCAACGCTGAAGGAGAAATCTTGTTATCTTTAGCAGCATCTGAAGGAAGAACTGCCATTATCCAAGCATTATTAGCCGCAGGAGCCGAGGTCAACGAAAAAGATGATGAAGGAGAAACTCCGTTACATTACGCCACCATAGAAGGGCATTTAGAAGCAGTCAAGGCACTACTAGCCGGGGGAGCCAATGTACACCAGATTAATCAGTTTGGAGACACCCCATTAATTCTAGCGGTGGTGCAAGGGTATGCTCAAATTGTTCAAGAATTACTGCACCATGGTGCTGATGTCAACCGTCGAAATTACGGAGAAACTCCGTTAACTTTGGCGATCGCTCAGGGCAATTTAGCAGTTATTCAAGCTTTATTGATAGGGGGGGCTGATCCCGATACCCGTTTCCCCGATGGGCAAACCGGGTTAATGAAGGCAGCAGATAAGGGTAATATTACCTTGATAAACCTTTTGTTGAAAGCTGGGGCAGACTTACAGTTGAAGGATAAAACAGGCGCAACGGCTTTAATGTGGGGTAGTCATCGAGGTTACGTTGATGTGGTTAAAGTATTACTAGACACCGGAAAGGTTAATTTAGATGAAAAAAATCAGGGGGGTTATACTGCTTTAATGTTAGCCCAGTATAATCAGCATCCTGAAGTGGTTAATTTTTTAAAAAAGGCAGGGGCTAAAGAAGTTTGATTAATGGTTGATTGTTAATTGTTCATGGTTCATTGTTATGCGAAGTTATACCCTAATTGCACCAGGCAAAATCAATTTGTATCTAGAAATTATTGGCGATCGCCCTGATGGCTATCATGAATTAGTGATGATTCTACAGAGCATTGACTTAGCAGATCGTCTCGAAATTCGCTCGTTAGGAACTCAAGAGATTCGGTTACATTGTAATCATCCCCTAGTCCCTCTCAATGAGACAAATTTGGCCTATCGTGCGGCTCAATTAATGATGGAAGAATTTCCTCAAGCTTATGCTAATTATGGTGGCGTTGATATTACCCTGGACAAAAAAATTCCCATTGCTGCTGGGTTAGCGGGGGGATCAACCGATGGAGCAGCCGTTTTAGTGGGATTAAATTTATTATGGGAGTTAGGTTTAACTATCCCTAAACTTCAAAATTTAGGAGAAAAATTGGGGTCAGATATACCATTTTGTATTAGCGGAGGAACAGCGATCGCCACAGGAAAAGGAGAAACATTAGATGCCATTCAGGACTTAGATAATTTATGGATAGTTTTAGCAAAATACCAAAACGTTTCTGTTTCTACCCCTTGGGCTTATCAAACTTATAAACAAGAATTTGAAGATACTTATACTAAAGACCTAAAAAATATTCAATCTCGCTCTTCTCAAATTCATTCTGGCCCATTGGTCAAAGCCATTAGCCATCAAAATCTAGAACAAATTGGCAAATTATTGCACAATGATTTAGAAAAAGTTGTATTATCTCAATACCCCCAAGTTGCTCAATTGAGGGAGATTTTACAGCAAGCAGGGGGAGTCGGAACAATGATGTCAGGATCAGGCCCGACAATATTTACTTTGTGCAACTCCAAACAAGAAGCAGAAAAAATCAAACAGAAAGCTAGACAAGCTATTGAAGATCCCAACTTAGAATTTTGGATCACCACGTTATCAACCACAGGCATTCAAGTTGTTTCGGTTTAGCCTAAAAAATTTATCGGCTAATTCGAGTTAAATATAGTCAATTTATATTGAACTTTATTCGTATGCCAGGAGGCGGACTTGAACCGCCGACACGAGGATTTTCAGT
>JBCDDV010000231.1:0-5363 GCA_039180145.1 Cyanobacteria bacterium P01_G01_bin.49
CCCACTTTTTTCAATGTTTTCGCCATTTCAAATTCACCCAAAGTAATCGCTAGCCATTGGCCAAGTGAGGAAAGCAAAATTGATGTAATGTTGATATCTTGTAGATGATGATTGAGAAGCCCCAAACTAAAAAAGGTAAATAACCAAGGGAAAATAGATTCATAAGGTGAAACCCCAAAAATCCCTAAAAAAATCGGTGGGACTGCCATGAAAACAGCGATAACAATTGCAGCAATCAAAGCAGGTTTGGGTAGTTTTAAAAGAAGAATTCTTTGACCGATGACAGCACAAATTAAGGTCAAATTTATGCTTAAGAATAATACGAGTAAAACGCTGATTGGGTTTTCAATGGGGGCTATTAAAATAGCCGGAATTAGGTAAACAAATATGATTCCTAAGTTGAGGATAATCGCCAGCGTTGAAGGGCTTTTTTCTCCTAAAATTAAATCCTGCAAAAGAGAACGACGGTTTTGCGATGTTTGATGACGATATCTAGCCCAGTCGTGTAAGGTTTGACGTTGGGGACTAAGGGCAATCATAAGGAAACAAGCAAAGAAAAAGACGAGAATTTGTAAGATAGCAAAGTTATCGAAAATATGACGTTCAAAGTTTCCATAACGTCCTGACTGAAAGACAAATCCTGTTAAAACAACAATCAAGCTTCCTGACAAGCAATAACTATTTAATTTACTAAGCCAGGTAGCATTGGGATTACGAAACCGTCGATTTAAAGCCTGATTGATCCAATAAATCCAGATTCCATAATTGACTAAAATAAAACTAATGCCCAGACCCTGATTACGCCATAATTGTTGTCCATACCAAGCTAAATCATTAAGGTCTTCGTAATATATGCCAATGGTATCAGGGGGTAAATAAGTAGAGGCAGCTAGATAGGACAATGAGGTTCCCGGATAAAAAAGAATAAACCAATCAAAAGGGGTATGAGAAACCAAATTATTGCCAGAAAAAATCATACTTGTCGTCACAAACAAGAAGAATAAAACAACCCCACTACCGAGAAAAGATTGAAATCCACCCAACCCCGAACTAATTAACCCAAATAACAGAGCAAAACTATAAAAGAAGCCGCAACTCGCAATAATTACTCCGTAATAAGTTAATAGTAAACTAGCAGGAATGTGAGCTTGAAATCCAGCGAGTAGGTGCAAGGGTAATAAAATCAAGCAAAGACAATAAATAACACAAGGAACTCCCAATATTTTACCCAGCAAAATATTATTAGCAGAACGAGGACTCAAGCGAATAAAATTAAAGGTTCCTCGGTTTTCTTCCCGTGATAAATCAGTAATTAGTAAATAGGTGCCAGCAACTAACAAAATAAATAAACCAACAACACTCAGGGTATTGAAAATATCTAACCACCAAAGTTGCCAATTAATAACCCAATGACCCAATAAATCTTGAATACAAAGAAGATGTTTATAGGGTGCATAAGAGTTTGGGGGTGGTGTTGCTGTGCAGTAACGACTATATGATTGAGGCAGATCCGTGTTTCTAATCCCTTCAATACTGGCTGGTAGTTGCCCACTAAACGTTAATAAAAGTAAGCATTGACCGGCGATCGCAATCACCGCAGCAATAGACAAACTGCGTAATTTTAAACGTCCTTTGAGTTCCCGAAATAATTGGGGGTTCCAATCTCCAATCTTATCTAAATATGTCATCAACATTGCTCTTCTCCTCTTAGATTGGTTGAGTTCTACAACTATAATTTACGAAGCCTGTTTATGTCCTAAATTCAGAAAAATCGATTCTAAATCTTCTTGTTTGCAGTGAAATTCACAAATAGGAATTCCCGCAGTAATTAAGGATTGCAATAATTCTGCGCTGTCTTCATCTCCTCCTGAAAAATTGACTTGTAAACTATTTTGATGGGTAATTACTTCCCATTCTTCAACTTGAGAGCATCCCTTCAACTCTCTAGTTAATGTATCTAAATCTCCTAACGTTTTAATAAGAATTTGTTGGTGGGATAATCTTTGATACAGTTCTTTGAGAGAAGTGCTTTCTACTAAGAATCCCAATTCCATGATACCGACTGAACTGCATAATTCAGCCAAATCACTTAAAACATGGGAAGAGATTAAAATAGTCATGCCAATTGTTTGGAGTGTCCGAATAATCTCTCGAAACTGCATTCTAGCAATGGGATCTAACCCGGAAACAGGTTCGTCTAAGAGCAATAAAAGAGGATTGTGTAAAATCGTTCTCGCTAAACTTAATCGCTGTTTCATGCCCCGTGATAACGTGTTAATACGGCTATCCCGTTTGCTGGTTAATTGGACTAATTCTAAAACTTCTTGAATGCGACGACGGCGCTGGACAGATCTCAGATGATAAAGTCTGGCAAAGTAATCTAAATAATCCCAAACATTGAGATCTTCATATAAGGGAAAATCGTCAGGAAGATAGGCTAATTTTTGCTTGAGATGAAGATTGCTATTATCTCGTAATAAGCGATCGCCATAGATATAAATTTCCCCAGTGGTGGGTTCTTCTGCTGCGGCTAACATTCGGATTAAAGTCGTTTTTCCCGCACCATTGGGCCCAATTAATCCATAAACTTCCCCACTTTCAACTTGTAGTTCTACCTTATTAATCGCAACTTGACGCTCAAATTGTTTAGTAAGGTTAGAGGTAGCGATCGCCAGTTCTTGAGCCATCAGATTTCCTTAAAAGATGGTTACTATAGCCAGCTTAGCTTGTGATTATGCAAAATGACCACTTCTGTTCCTAACAATCTGTTTTTACCTGAGTTAAGCTGCTTGTTCTTCTCCTTCCTCAATTTTCTCTAAATGACGGCTAGTTTTAGGAGGAATGGGAAGATTATGGCTACTATGAAAATCTTGCTGTACTTTGTGCGTTAACCGGGGGGAAATTTGACGGACAATCTGAGTTAAAAGGCGATCGCCTGTCTTCTGAATCATCGGTAAAGGTAACTTCTGAATGAATTTAGGAAATTGAACCGCCACATTCATTCGTAACTGCCAGTCAACTTTCGTGATTTTATCTGGTACTTGAGTGATCTTCTCTTTCTTAAAGGCTTTTTCAACTCCCATTCCGGCTAAGTCAACCGGAATTTCTCGTACTGCCATAGACGCTTGATAATCAACTTCATAGCCTAAATTGGGTTCATCAGGAATAGCTGTACTATACATCGAATAAATGCCATCTTCTGGCAGTTCTAAGACAACAGCCAGACTAGGCTCTACATCATAACCAAACGCGCCAAAACGTCCCACTGTCAAAATGTAACCATTATGACCCATGGTCTGAGTTTTCATCGGAGCAGCACAACGACGAAACCAACCCTGATGAGCATTGAGATACTTGATCACCGTTGCTGCATCACTGTACATCTCCATGTGACCTGCAAATCGTGTCTGAAAGTGGACAGGATTTGCGTAAAGTTGAGACATTTCAGAGCCTTCTAAATGCGTTAAGGACGCATCAGAGAAGTCATTAGAATGAGTGTTGAAGCATTGACATTGCATAATGATTTCTTAAAAGGTGAGTTTACGGTGGTTAGAGGTTGTTTGGGATGATTAGACTCCTGAAATTTCTTATCATAAAGAAATGTTACAGTATTGAGTCTAAATTAAAGAGCAGGAGTGTGACAATGAAGGCATTGGTAGCAGGAGCAACGGGAGAAACGGGAAGAAGAATTGTTCAACAATTGATTGATCGTCAAATTGCAGTCAGGGCATTGGTGCGTGATTCAGAGAAAGGGAAAGAAATTTTGCCCCCCGAAGCTGAATTAGTTGTTGGTGATGTTCTCGACCCTGATAGTCTAGAGAAAGCAATCATAGGTTGTACTGTTTTGCTTTGTGCAACAGGTGCTAGGCCCAGTCTTAATCCTACTGGCCCCTATCAAGTTGACTACGAAGGGACAAAAAACTTGGTCAATGTTGCTAAAATCCAAGGAATTAAACAGTTTGTCTTGGTATCTTCCCTTTGTGTTTCTCAATTTTTTCACCCCTTAAATCTTTTTTGGTTAGTTTTGTTTTGGAAAAAACAGGCAGAAACCTATCTTCAAAACAGTGGATTAAATTACATCATTGTTCGACCGGGTGGCCTTATTAACGAAAATAACTCGAATCCTATTTTGATGTCATCAGCAGATACGCTGTTTGAGGGACGTATTCCTCGACAAAAAGTTGCGCAGATTTGCGTAGATGCTTTGTTTGATGATGGATCTAATGAGCAAATTCTTGAAGTAATTACCAAACCAAACTCAGGAGAAAATTAAGCATCATAAACTTTCCTATTTTTTTTTCTTCTAATTGTAATTACCCCTTAATGTTTGGGAACCCTAGAATTGTCAATCTTGAAAATTATGGATTTCCCAATCTCTGATGAAAGATAACGAGAAAGACCCAAAATTAAGACAGCGTGAACAGGCTTTACGAGAACGCGAACAAGAACTTCGTTTACGAGAGCTAGAATTAGAAATTTTTCAGGAAACTCAAGCAAATGAACCCCCATTATATCAGACCCAAAAAGATAAACCTGTAGGAAAATTTAGACAACCTTGGCTACAAAAATTGATGATTGGTAGCAAATTCTTTTATTCTAATGATAACGATTTTCTTCGCAGTCAAAATTGCTTATTGGTTAGCCTTGGGGATCATTATTGGTTCAATTTCTTGGGTAGGCTATCAGCTATTTATCAAAGTAGACAGCTAGTACCATAAAAATTACAGGCGTTAATTTATTTCTTTATGAGGCTTTTTTTATGACGACTCAGACGGCAACCACAATGTTACTTAATGATCTTGAACGGGTGAGTCAAGTTCGTTCAAAAATTGCTGATCAGATCACTCAGATTATAGATACCTTAAAAAAAGCAGAATTAGCGGGAGAAAAGCAGTCAGGGAAATTAGAACTCCATCGCGATATTGATGACCTCACTCAAATTGGCGAAAATTTACGCAAAGGAGTATTTCGTCTGCTAGTTCTTGGCGATATGAAGCGAGGAAAAAGCACTTTTTTAAATGCCTTGATTGGAGAAAATTTATTACCAAGTGATGTTAATCCCTGTACAGCTTTATTAACGATTGTTCGCTATGGTAAAGAAAAGCAAGTAACGGTTCATTTTAATGACGGAACGCCACCAGAAAAGATTGATTTCAAGACCTTTAAACATCGCTACACCATCGATCCAACCGAAGCAAAACAATTAGAACAAGAGAAAAAACAAGCCTTTCCTACAGTTGATTGTGCTGTGGTTGAATATCCCTTACCCTTATTAGAAAAAGGGATTGAAATAGTTGATAGTCCTGGACTTAATGATACAGAAGCTCGAAATGAGTTGTCTTTAGGATATATTAATAATTGCC
>JBCDDV010000232.1:0-5362 GCA_039180145.1 Cyanobacteria bacterium P01_G01_bin.49
ATTTTTTCCTCTTGAGAAGCTTCGGAAAAATATTGTCTGAAAGCCTCTGGCTCAGAAGTCGCTCTAGCTAGACTCGGACTATTGACTAGGAAACTCCACCCATTACCGTGGCCACTGCCACCAGAGCGTTTGAATTTGTCCTAGTCAATAGTCCGAGTCTAGCTAGAGCGACTTCTGAGCCAGAGGCTTTCAGACAATATTTTTCCGAAGCTTCTCAAGAGGAAAAAATTATTACCTTTCCCAATCTGGGGAACGATGCTCTACTCGTTGTTCCTTGCCCTAGGGACAAGAGTTCTGTTTATTCTGATCTAGCTTCGTTTATCAGAGAAGCCCCTTCAGCTCAAAAGCACGCATTATGGCAGATGGTGGGAAAACAGCTAGCTCAGAGACTTAATCAGCATCCTCTTTGGATTAGTACATCGGGATTAGGAGTATCCTGGCTTCATATTAGATTAGATTCCTCTCCGAAATATTACAAATTTAACCCCTACAAGATGGCTCCGGCTTAAGTCTCAAAAGAATGACGGTTCCATTGCCAAAAGTTTGTTGGAAGCCAGCACGCCGAATTCATGTTAAAAGTTGGTAAACAGCTTAATTTCCTTGAGGCGATAACTTAGGCTCAAAGGGGTCTAGGAATAAAGATAAACAGCTTTTGCCCAAAGTCCCGAAAAAGGGATAATGAAGAATGCAGTTTTCTTTTCTACCTTCAATTATTATGTCTTTGCCGACAAATCTGACGACACTTGAGGGAATACCTCTGCCATTAGCCGAATTAGAAAATCAAGTAATTCTGTTTGTTAATGTAGCTAGCCAATGTGGTTTAACGCCTCAATATTCAGGTCTGGTTGAACTTGACAAAAAGTATAGAGAGCGTGGATTTAAGGTAATCGGCGTTCCTTGTAATCAGTTTGGCGCACAAGAACCAGGGACTCCAACGGAAATTAAAGAATTGGCCAGCAGTAAATACAATGTAGAATTTACGTTACTCGAAAAGCAAGAGGTCAATGGTGCTAAGCGCAGTCCTCTGTATCAATTCTTGGTCAAAGACGGTCAAGATATTAGCTGGAATTTTGGGAAGTTTTTGGTAGATCGCAATGGAGAAGTAGTAGCCCGCTTTGAGCCAGGAACGACACCAGATGCTCCGGAACTACAAGCGGCTATTGAGAAAGCCTTGGCAGAAAGAAAAAGCTGATGAGTGATTTGGGGATTATTTGTTCGGCAGAATCTGGACATCTCAACACGATGCTTCCGTTAAGGCAGGATTGGAAGGAGCTTGGTATTCCCACCCAACCTCTGCCGTCTTCCGTCTGCCCATCCTTGGGCGAAGCCAAAGTCAACGATGAACAAGTTTTTGAGTTTGGGTTGGTGCTGATCGCTTAGAAGCATCTAAGAGAGCTTGCTTAACAGTGTGAACAAAATGGCGATCGCTAAATTTGTTGACATCCTGTTCAGAAAGACCAGGAGAATTAACAGGAAGATTAATGGGCAACCACGAAGGTCGTCCGTTACTATCTTGTTGGAGTTGAGCAATCATTTTGGGTTGACCAGACTGATTATCGATGAGTTGCAATTCTTGTCCGTTGTAGGTAATTGTATTGTCTTTGCCTTTGTAGCTTAGGGTATGAGAGGTTTCATTGTAGTTAAGACCATGAGCATTAGCTAACCGTTTAGCTTCAAGAAAACCAATAATAATCGGGGCCACTTTTTGGGTGCGTTCTTGTTGTAAGGCGATAGTAGATGGCATAAATTCCTCTGATAAAGGTAATGGTAGGGGAAACTTTTTAGACGAAGTTGAGGCGGAATTTGAAGGCTCAAAAGAAGTCGTTTGAGGAGATGGGAGAGAATCCGGTTCGGATTTTTTGACCTCAACTGAATTAACTAACCCTTGGCTTTGAATGAGTTCATTCGGACGAGCTTCAAACGTTCCATCATTAAGATCAAGCAGGGAATAATCATGATGGTCGATGTAATTTTGAAATTCACGATAGTGAGTATAGACTTCAGGAATGACAAAAGATTTTCGTCGCTGAAAATTATGTTGTAAATTGAAAGAGCCAACAACCTCAGAAAAAGAGGGACGCTCCTTTTTTTGAGGGGGATTCTGATTATGTTGTGCCTCTAAATCTTGGTTCTCTAAATCTTGATCAAACTCTTCAACCAAGTCAGTTTCATCAAAATCAGTGGGAAAAGGAGGGAGAGGATCATTGTCTGGAAAAGAGTTCTCTTCAGGGTGATTTACATTGGGTAACGGGGGCAGAGAACGAGGGGATTTATTGTGGTTTTGATGATTAGGGTTTTGATGATTAGTTTCATCAAGTTGAGGGGGAGGTGTTGAAGAAGTTAAAGAATTAGATTGAGTTTTTTCCCATTCAGTATCAGGTAAATACCAAGGTTTTTGAGAAGAAGAGGGAAGAAGGGCTTGGCGATTGTGGACAAAGATCTGTTGTTGAGCGCGAGTCGAAGCCACATAAGTTAACTCATTCATTTGTTGGGTGAGATCGTTTCTAATCGCTTCAGTACGAGCTTCGCCAATTCTTGTCCGAAAAGAATCATTGATATTTTGCTCATCAATGGCTACTTTAACTTTGGTTTTCCCTTGAGCTTTATGATAAGTCCGAGCGTAGTTATAGCTGATGTGATTATACTGCTTTTTAAACTCTTCTTGTTTTTTTCTCAAGTTAATTTTCTGAGAACGATTGGATTCAGTTTTCCAAGCTTTTTCTAATTTTTTAAGTTGAGTTTGAAAATCTTGTTGACTTTCAGCCGCTAGGATTTGGATGTCAAAAGAATTATTGGGTTCATTAAGGGGGTGTACGGTTAAATGCCAAGTGTGAAAGTGGTTTGGGTCATGAGAAGGAGAAAGCTTTTGGGCGTGAAGAACTTTCATTTCTTGTCCATTATGAATGGAATTAATCTCATTAATATCTCGTCCTGGCTCGTCGGCAACGATAATTTCACCTTCAACATATTCAGGAGCAGTGGCTCCAAATCGAGCATTTCTAATAGCTTTATTAAGTTGATTAACCCTAGCATTACTATAAGCATAAACCTGGAAATAATTAGGATTGTTAGTGAACTCATCAGAAGTAAAATGATTAATAATATTGTTGAGCCAGGGCTGTTCCCCTTGAGCGACAACAGTTCCATCAGGAGATGAAGTGAGAGGGGGTTTGAGGCGATGTTGGTCAGTACGAAGGGCAGTGGCTAAATGTCCGAGTTGATTGGAGTAACGCACCACTTCAGTGAGTTTAATATGATGGGTGAGGTCGGGGTCAGTAAAAGCAAGGGATCGGGATTCATTGACAGGACGAATTTGAGCGCGATCGCCAACGAGCAGAATCTTTTTGCCTCGCTCGGCTAGATCTTTGAGTAAGCCATACATCTCTTGGTTCACTTGAGAGACTTCATCAACAATGATTAAGTCAGGCAATTGAGCTACTTTATCTTCTGAGAGTTTGCCTCCTTGAAACCGCGATTGATTTTTCTTAAAATCAATACCTGGTCGATATTTAAGAAGACTGTGAAGGGTGCGAGCATCATCAAACTTAATCTTGAGTTTTTCACTTAATTGTCGCCCCACATTAACCGCCTCATGGGTAGGGCCGGTATAAGCGATGGTTAAGCGTGGATGTTGTTGCTTAGCTTGTTGAACAAATTGTGTCACGGTAAAAGACTTACCCGTTCCTGCATAACCTTCTAAGCGAAACAGATTGTTAGAGATAGAATCGCGGGGCAGGGCTGACCAAGCCGACATCTTATCTAATCCCTCTTGCTGCTGCGGAGTGGGACGGTTTTCCTTAGCCGAAGGCTCTGGCTTGGGATTGACTAAAGTTTCAAGGTTTTCTGTTTGTTGAGTAATATATCCTTTGGGGTTATTAGTAAAACACTGAGTAATATCTTCCCCTGATTGGAAATCGAAGACCCGACCATTTTGATAATCCCCTAACGGCTCAAATTCCAAGCCCCATGATTGTTTACCTTGAAAATTATCAAGTTCTTGTTCACTATGCTTTTCAACTTGGGCCCACTGTTGTCGATAATTAGGGTCATTAATCATGTCATCGGTGATGGGATATTGCTTACCCACACGAAATAAGACTTGTCGAGTGGGATTATCTTTTTGACCAGAATAGGCGATCGCCAAATCTCCCGCTTTAAACCGATAAGCTTTATAAGGTTCAAAAGTGCGGGTGGTATGAGTTCGACCATGACCCCGCATGGCTTCAATGGTAGTAGAAACCGGAAGGGGATTGGGCATTGCGTGTAAGCGCAACCCATAACTCATGGCAACAGGTTTCCCCACAGGGGAAATGGTTTCGGGAGAATTAGAGGCAGTTGACTCAGGATGAGACTGAGTTTGAGGAGTGAACTGTTCGGGGTTTGATGCAGATATTGAAGCTTCAGGGTCAACGGTTATGGTTTCGTACTCAATGGGTGTATGAGCTAACTCATCAAGTTTGTTTTGATAAGCTGCCTGGTCTAAGGGTTCGCCCCATTGCAAAACCATTTGTTCAAAGATCTTGGCGGAAAGGGTTTCTTTTGACAAGTAAAATACCTGATAACCGAGGGCATATTCTTGTCCGCCCTTGTCAAAAGTGGCTGCCATTTCATAAGGAATTTGTTGCTGGTTAAAATAGTCTTGAAAAGACTGTATTTTACGATGATCAACGGTCACTTTGACTAGATTATCATCGACACTCAACAAAGTAGCTTGTTGTTTAGCCTGTCTTTTAATCTGAGGCAAGATCGCTTCAGGAGCCTCGATAACCCTCGAAGCGGTTCCAGGTTTGAGGCTCGCTTTTTCAGTGATATGGCGATCGCTATATTGAACAGCGTCAGGATCTAAGTTAACCATAACGGTACTGTTGTAAAATTTACGGGTTAAAGAGGCGTTGAAGGTTGAGCCTTGGGTGAGATTTTGTTGTTTAAGAAGAGATTGAGAGGTTTTATCGGTAATTAAGCCGAGTAATTGTCCTTCGAGCATGACCCCTGGAACCTCTTTTTGACGACCTTTGGGAACAGCCGAAGTCAGGGTAAGAGCTACAGGGGTATTCTCAAAAGCGGTTTTTGCATAGTGGTAGTTAGCCAGATGACCGATTTTTAGAGATGGGCCATTATCAAGGGTGGCTTGTAGGGTTTTGGCTTGTTCGTAGGAAAAAGTAGCGTCACCAAAACTCATGATCGGAGGTTGCGGCTCATCTTCAGGGATATGGCCAATTTGCCCTTTGTCTAGCCCTCGAATCACCAGAGTCCGTTTCCCAAATTGTGGATGTCGTGGCTTGTCTTCTAAGCGAACATAAATCGGTAAAGAGGTATCTTGAGGCGGGGTTCCGTATTGAGAAGCCGGAGTAGAGAGTCCAGC
>JBCDDV010000233.1:0-5361 GCA_039180145.1 Cyanobacteria bacterium P01_G01_bin.49
AAAATCAAGGAAATAGATCAACCAAGTATACAACCTTTATTAAGTGTTAATCATTTAAAACAATATTTCACTTTAGAAGGCAATTTTATTCAACAACTTTTCTCTAAAAACCCCGAAGTAATTAAAGCAGTTGATGATGTGAGTTTTGACTTGTATCCAGGAGAAATTTTAGGGCTAGTAGGTGAATCTGGTTGCGGAAAAAGTACCCTATCTCGGACAATTTTGCAGCTACTAAAAGCAACATCAGGCAGCATCAGATTTTTAGGGAACGACTTAACCCAACTTCCTGAAAAAGAAATGCGCCTCAAACGTCGCCAACTGCAAATGATTTTTCAAGATCCAAATGCTTGTTTAAACCCCTTAATGACAGTTGGACAAAGTATTGCTGATCCCCTATTGATTCATCAATTAGCAACATCAGAAGCGGCCAAAAAACAAGTTTATCAAATGTTAGAAAGGGTAAAATTAATCCCAGTAGAAGACTATTATCATCGCTATTCCAAAGAATTATCAGGAGGACAACAACAACGAGTTGCGATCGCCAGAGCATTAATTACTAAACCAAATTTAGTGATTTGTGATGAACCCGTTAGTATGTTGGATGCGAGTGTCCAAGCACAAGTTTTGGACTTGATGTCCGAGTTAAAAGATGAGTTTAATTTAACTTATTTATTTATCACTCATGATCTCTGGGTAGCGCGCTTTTTTTGCCATCGTATTGCCGTCATGAATCAAGGGAAAATTGTCGAAATTGGGGAAACCGAAAGCATTTTCAAACATCCCAAACATCCTTACACCCAAAAGTTATTAAATGCGGCTCCTTTACTGATAGCATAATGTAGAGATAATCATCAATAAAAGACCAGGAAAACCTATTCTTGAACAATCGTAATTTTTAGCTTGTAATTGGCTGGTTTATTCGACTGGGAAACAATTGTAAACTCATAATAACCGCTTTCAGGTAATTTACCTGACCATTGATGCTGTTTTGAATCTTCTAATAAGTTATTGTTGCCTGTGGGAGAATAAATAGATAATAATAAATTGCGATCGCCTTGCAATTTTGCTTCGATGGTTTCTTCTTCGTTGAGTTGAAGAATATAAGATTGTCCTTCTCCTGGTTGTAATCTTTTTTTTCGTTGTATCGAAGAAAATTCTGATGATAAAGAAAGGTTCTCATAAGCATCACCAGACGTTAATTTTGTTAACGTATCCAACACCATAGCGTGCCAAACTTGACCAATCGGTTTTTCAATAAAATTTTGATCCACCTGTTCAGGAAAAGCCGCAAAAAATTGCCCATCAACTAAATCATATAAGGCTCGACTACTTAAATGTAAATGATTAGCCTGTGACTTCCAACGAGTTCGTTGTGTTTGGCTATAATTACCCATTCCTTGCAAAGCTTCTTTGTCTAAAGATTCTAGGATATCTAAGACATTAGCTGCTACTTGATCCCATTTTTCGCGCCAGGTAGAATCATCTTTGCTATTACTCAAAATTCGTCCTTTTTGTGAGGGATTTTGATTGACAAAAATCTCATCAACAATTGCAACAAACAAACTATGATCAATTGCTAATTGACGGCGACGATTTCTTAATTCTGTTTTCCGTTCTAACTCTTGATCACTGATCATTTGAGTCGGTTTATCAGAGGGAAAAATCTTGATATTTGCCTGATTTTTCTCCCTATCAAGCGTTTGAACAATCCAAATTTTTCCAACTCCCCATCCCAGAATTCCTGAACCAATAATTAGCATAAACCCTAGAAAAAGCTTGCTTAAACAGCCAAATTTCCGACTCTGGTTACCACTAGTCAATATCATATTTGTTTGTATTTCAGAAGTAGAGGGACGAGAAATTGCTGGTTGAGAAATCTGAGGAACAATAGTAGAGTTTGGCCTCATAGGATTAACAATTACTGTGGCTGGTGTGGTTGGTTGAGGTTTAATAAGAGTCAAGTCATTGATCGCAGCTTGCGCCGAAGGATAGCGATCGCTAGGATCTTTGGCTAACATTTTCAACAAAATACTGGTCAATGAGGAACTTAAAGATAATTCTGGGGGTAGATGCCAAGTCAAAGTATTTTGATCAAGTAGCTGAGAAGGTTCTTTCCCAGTTAACAAAACCAAAGCGGTGGCCCCTAACCCATATAAATCACTAGAGGCAGAGACGAGTCCTCTGTTAATCTGTTCCGGAGGTGCATATCCTAGCTGACCAATTTGGATAATTTGCTCTGTGAGTAGTTCTGTTTTCTGAAAATAGGTAGTAGCAATAGCAGAAAGTTGTTTAACACTACCAAAACTAATCAGAATGGGTAAACCATCGCTATCGCGACGCAAAAGGCTATGGGGAGTCAAATCGCGGTGCATGAACCCTTTTTGATGAAGATAGTCAAAAACTGGCAAGATATTTAATAATAATTGAGCCACTTCTTTTTCTGAAAAGACTTGACCTTGACTAAGACGCTGCTGAAGTAGCTGACGATAGGTTGACCCTTGTATATAATCTTGGACTAAAAATAAGCTGACTTTTCCCTGATGTTTTCCAGAAAATAATTCACGAAAACAGGGAATTTGAGGGTGATTGAGGGTGTAGAGAATTTGGGCTTTGCGTTGAAAGAGTTCTTGCGTTTTTTCTAAAGCCTTGGGATCGTCGATATCAGGGGAAAATGCTTGAAGAATACACAATTCATTAAAGCGATGGCGATCTTCTGCTAAGTAAGTTCGTCCAAATTTTCCCTGGTCAAGCTGACGCAGAATTATATAGCGATCATTAACCATTTATTTGTCTGCGAAAATTTTTTCTTCATCTTAAAACACCGTGAGTTTAGCTGATCCTCTGTCGATGAACTACACCAAGCATAATACTGCCATAGTACATCACTGAAAAATTTTGGGTAGCAACGCAAAGTATGAAAACAGGTAAACAGAAGAATTGCAACTTATTTTTGAAATCTCATTATTTTTATTCCAGCACATTTTCAGTCAAAATAGGGCTATTGCTCGGATTATCCCTTAAATCCATTAATTTCTAACCTTATCATGATAACCTGCGTTAATCCATTCTGGTCATTTCATTTATCATTTATCATTGTTCATTGTTCAATGATTGGTCAAGAGGGATTCTTTCTATCCTTGATTAATCCGATAATAATTAGAGACAAAAACTTCATCATCTCATCGCCTAATTAATGAGGACGAATTCCTCCAAATATTGCAAGTTCCAAGATTTTGAGAAAACAATCAACTTCAATAAATCCACTTTCTCTTAACCATTGGCATTGAGTTTCTACTAAAGTCAGTATGTTAGCTTGTTTGTCAGCCCGATAATAATATTGTTCAGCAATTTCTTGGCGTGATAGTGATGATTCTTGCTGCTGATGAAAAGCATAAAGGGAATCAATAAACAGGCTATCAAACCCTTTCTCTCCTAAATTTGAGTAAGAGGCCACGTGTTCTAAATTTAAAAATAATCCCCCTGGTTTGAGAAGTTGATAGATTTCTTGATAAATTTCTTGTTTACGTTCATCGGGTTGATGATGAATCGCAAAACCTGAAACAATAACTTCAAAATTCTCCTCTTGATTAATTAAATCTAGCCAGCTTTTTTTGCCAAAATCCGCGACAATAAAATGAGATTGTTTTTGCTCAGTCAAATTTTCTTTCGCTGAAGTAATCATCGTCTCTGAAAGGTCTAAAAAAGTCCCTTTGGCTTGAGGAAATTTTTGATAAATTGCGTTTCCTAATACCCCATTGCCACACCCTAAATCCAGAAACTTATCAACATTAGATTGAGTAAGCTCAATTAACCTCAGTATCATTTCAATTTGTTCAGTCGCGAAAGGAATAGCCCCTCTAACTCCTCCTAGAAAGTATTGAGAAACTTCGGCTTTTTCCCAAACTTGATACGTTTTTTGCTCAGACATAATTAATCAAGATCAAATTATTCGCTATGACTAAAAGAGGTTCCAATTAAAAATAATAATGCCATACGAACCGCGATGCCGCTAGTAACTTGTTGCTGAATTAAACTAAAATCAGGATCATCCATTAAATCAGAACTAATTTCTACCCCGCGATTAACTGGGCCAGGATGAAGTACTTTAACATCTTGATGACACAAATTTAAGCGACGACGAGTGATGCCATAATGTTGATGATATTCCCTTAAACTGGGTAATAAATAATCCGTCATCCGCTCTTTTTGTAAGCGTAACGTCATCACAAAATCAGCTTTTTCTAAAGCAGGTTCGAGTTCCCAATGAACTGATAATGTTCCAGGATGAGACTGATTTTTCATCTCTTGAAACCATTGAGGGACTAAAGTCGGTGGCCCTGCTAAATAGACATTGGCCCCTGCGGCAGTTAAACTCCAAATATTAGAACGGGCTACTCTTGAATGTAAAATATCACCCACAATGGCAATTTTTTTGCCCTTTAATAAATTTAATTTAGGATTTTCAAAGTCTAATAAACAACAAAGAGTAAAGAGATCTAATAATCCTTGGGAAGGATGCTCATGTTGTCCGTCCCCTGCATTGAGAATACTCACCCCTGTTTGCAAACGATCCATCTCAGCCGCGATCGCTTGAGGAACACCGGCCTGTTGATGGCGGATCACCATAATATTGGTTCCCATCGCTAAATAAGTTTTAGCCGTATCTAAAATCGTTTCTCCCTTAGTCAAAGATGAGCTTCCAGGTGCAAAATTTAGGATATCTGCTGAGAGACGTTTCGCCGCTAGTTCAAAACTACTACGGGTACGGGTAGATGGTTCAAAAAACAGATTGGTCACCACCACTCCCTGAAGGGCCGGAACCTTCTTAGTGCGACGAGAAAGCACTTCACGGAAACTAGAAGCAGTTTTTAGTAAAGTGTTGTATTCATCCCCTACCCAGTCAGCTAACCCCAAAACATGATGTCGAGTCCAAGTCATATTCGTTATTACCAGACTGAAAACTGATTAAACAGATAACTTTGCCATTCTATTATTTCTGCGACCTCAATTTAGAGAAGGTTACCTAAATCGCTAAAATAAAGAAAGGGCAAAATATTCCACAAAAATCCTGAAAACTCTCTAATAATCAATGATGAGAACAAAAAACCCATTCAATAAATTACTGTTAGCATTTGTCTTTAGTTGGCTATCTCTATCTAATATTTCGGCACAAGAAATTGACCAAAATGATGCTTCTTTAATTTCACCAGAAACAGACATCAACTATAGCCGTTTACGTCGTCGTTTGGCTCAAAAAGAATGGCTCAAAGCCAACGAAACGACAACACTATTAATGCTAGAGTCTGCTGACCGCTCTAAACAAGGTTGGATGTCCCGTCAAGAAATGGCGCAACTTCCTTG
>JBCDDV010000234.1:0-5360 GCA_039180145.1 Cyanobacteria bacterium P01_G01_bin.49
AATTTTATCGTTCTAGTCCCAGAGGATTACCGAAAATTATTCAACTAGATTCAGAGTTGATGAAAGAGTGGAAAACCCTATCCCAAAAAACTGTAAATAAAGAAAATAAATTTGATGCAAATGTTGATAATGTTATTTATATTGCTAAGCCCATTACTCTTGAAGGAAAAGAACAAGGAGTTTTTATTGCGGCACATCTCACTGCTGGAGAAAAAAAAGAAGCTTTTGATGCGATCCTTATTGTTAGTAAAGTTTTACTCGTTGGTTTGATAATCGCTATTATTTTAGCGTGGATTGCGACTGGAAAATTGTTGACTCCTTTAAAATTCCTAGCCAAAACGGTTAGTAACATTGGAGAATTAGCACTCGATCAACGAATTTCTGTAGAAGGAAAGGGAGAAATTGCTGAATTAGCGATCGCCTTCAATGAAATGATGAATCGTCTTCAATTTGCCTTTGATAGTCAACGTAATTTCCTTAATGATGCTGGTCATGAATTGCGAACACCGATTACTATTATTCAGGGACATCTTGAATTAATGGGAGACGATCCTCAATAACAACAAGAAACGATTGCCCTCGTCTTAGATGAATTAGACCTCATGAATCGTCTGGTTAATGATTTAACTCTCCTAGCTAAGTCCGAACGTCCTGATTTTTTGCAACGAGAAATCATAGATATTGCTACTTTTACTGAAGAAATTTATTGCAAAGCAACCGGATTAGCTAATCGTGAATGGGGATTAGACAATAAAGCGCGAGGACAAATATTAGGCGATCGCCAACGTCTTACTCAAGCTTTGATCAATTTAGCTAAAAATGCTTCACAACACACGACAGAAGCTGATCAAATTAGAATTGGTTCAACTCAAATTAATCAAAAAATTTACCTGTGGGTTCAAGACACAGGAGAAGGAATCGAAACTCAAGAG
This sequence comes from Cyanobacteria bacterium P01_G01_bin.49, assembly GCA_039180145.1. GTDB lineage: Bacteria > Cyanobacteriota > Cyanobacteriia > Cyanobacteriales > Microcystaceae > JBCDDV01. The sequence goes on from JBCDDV010000234.1 coordinate 933, forward strand.
CAAGAACGTATTTTTGAACGCTTTGTTCGTGGTAATACTCGTAATTCTTCAGAAGGATCAGGATTAGGACTATCGATTGTTAAAGCAATAGTTGAAGCTCATAATGGTTGGGTGGAACTGGTCAGTAAAGTCGGAAAAGGATCTACTTTTACCATCATTTTACCCTTAACTGGTAAGCTAAATCGTAAGTTATGAGAAGTAAAAAAATAATCATTAACAAAACATAGATTTTTCAAATTAAGTAGTATCGTGAACTCAAGTAAGAGAGAAAAATCAAAATGACTATGAATCGAATTTTGATTGCTGAAGATGAACAAAAAATTTCTACTTTTCTCAAAAAAGGTTTGGAAGCTAATGGGTTTATGACTGAAATTGCTGCTGATGCCCATGTCATTTTAGACTTAGCTTTAAGCGATCAATTCGATTTGATGTTATTAGATTTAGGGCTTCCTTGTAAAGATGGCTTAACTATATTAGAAGAGTTACGCGGTCAAGGAGCAACTTTATCAATTATTATTCTTACAGCGCGGGATGATATCAAAGATAAAGTAACAAGTTTAGAAGGAGGTGCAGATGATTACGTGACAAAACCATTTCGTTTTGAAGAATTATTGGCACGGATACGGTTGCGTTTACGAAATCATCTTAATCATTTTACCCCTATACAAACTCAATTAAAATCAAATAATATTGTTCTGGATCTACGCAGTCGTCAAGTTTATCTGGATCAGCAATTAGTGGAAATATCGACCACAGAATTTACCTTATTAGAAACATTAATAGAGCATAAGGGACAGGTCATGACCCGTCAACAATTACTCGATCATGTCTGGGGATATAACTACGATCCAGGGTCTAATATTGTAGATGTTTATATTGGTTATTTACGCAAAAAATTAGGCAAAGATTTAATCGATACAGTTAGGGGTGTAGGATACCGATGGTTATCATAGATGATATTCTAAACTTCCTAATTTCTAAGCGCTTATGCGTCTGTTTATCTCAATTATGAGACACTTCTAATCAAAGTTTTAAGCTTATTTCACTAAATAGACGTTAAACTCAGAACATTAAATACATGGTGTTATAAATATACTAAGTAAATGTGTCATATTCTCATTGTTGAAGATGAACCACGTCTTGCTGCTTTTATAGAAAAAGGTCTTCAAAATAAAGGGTTTAAGACATCAGTCGCTACAGATGGTCAACAAGCTTTGTTTATGGCTCAAAATGAGACATTTGATTTACTATTGCTTGACTTAGGACTTCCCATTATGGATGGTTGGACTGTTATAGAACGCTTAAGAAATCAGGGCAATCAAGTCCCTGTTATTGTTGTGACTGCACGAGATCCTAGAGAGTCTAGAAACATAGGACAAAGGTTTAATATTGAGGGATATATCAGTAAACCGTTTCGTTTTCAAGATTTATTGAAACAAGTTGAAAGCTATCTTGATAATCGATAAATGCTAAATGAAATGACCGTTGTATCATTGTGCCTTAGTGAATATTTCCATCATTGGCAAACCGCTATAAAATACTAAGCATTTTTCATGAGAAAACTCTCATCTTTTTTTCATGACGCTTCACAAAAGCTTCATAGAGACTTCATCGGGACGCTTCATAGTAGTAAATGACCGACAAGATGGACAACATTAAAAAATGAGATTGATAGTTTACTCTCATGATTCGTTCGGTCTTGGTAATATCCGCAGGATGTTAGCAATCTGCAACTACCTGCTGAAAACCATTCCTGAACTCTCAATTCTGCTTGTATCCGGTTCGCCCGTTTTGCACAGCTTTCGGATGCCTAAGAGACTTGATTACATCAAACTACCCTGTCTAGGAAGGGATCAGTTTGGCAAAGTCTCAGCCAAATATCTCGATACAGCCGTAGAAGAGGTAATTAAGCTGCGATCTGATTTGATTCAGATGGCTGTAACCCACTTCCAACCAGATTTGCTGCTGGTGGATAAAAAACCTTACGGTTTGTCGGGAGAACTAAAATCAACTTTTGACTATCTCAAAACTTATTGCCCCCAAACTAAGCTGGTACTACTTCTAAGAGACATTCTTGACAGTCCCAAAGCTACTATCAGGGAGTGGCATAAGCAAGGTTACTATCAAGCATTGGCATGGTTTTATGACCAGGTTTTAGTGGTGGGAATGCCAGAGGTGTTTGACCTACCTAAAGAATATAAATTTCCGGCTGCTGCTGTTCAAAAAGTTCGTTTCTGTGGCTATATCCGTAAAGAATCTGGGGATAAACGACCCCAAGTTATACGGCAAGAATTGCAAGTAAAGTCTCATGAAAAATTAGTATTAGTTACTCCTGGTGGTGGTGGGGATAGCTATCGTTTGCTTCAAACTTATCTTTGGGGGTTAGAAAAGCTACAAAGTCAGCAAAATATCAAAACCTTGATCATTTCTGGGCCAGAAATTCCCTTGTTTCAAAAACAATCATTACATCAAATCGTTGCCCAATATTCCCAGATAATTGTCAAAGAATTTACCGATGATTTAATGAGTTATATTGAAGCGGCTGACACTGTTGTTTCTATGGGGGGTTATAATACCGTCTCAGAAATTCTCTCCTTGAGCAAACGGACAGTTGCAGTTCCCCGTATTCAACCCTCCCAAGAACAATGGATTCGGGCGAAACAGATGGCTAAATTAGGTTTATTGAAAGTGATTCATCCCAATTGTCTTACTCCTGAGAATTTGATAGATGCTGTTTTAGAACAACTCAATGATGAAGGCGATCGCATTGCTTCTGTTTCTCGCCTCAATTGGGATGGTTTGCCTCAAATTCGTAACCATCTTTTGAGTTTATTATCTCAACCTGATTCATTACTAACTATCTGAAATAAGGACAGGTACAGTTCCATGAAAAAGATTATGTTTTATTGCCAAAACCTACTTGGCATGGGTCATTTGGTACGAACAACGGAAATTATTCGTAGTCTCATCAAAGATTTTAAAGTTTGTTTAGTAGATGGGGGACAAATTGTAGCAGGATTTGACATTCCCAAAGAAGTAGAGGTTGTTCATCTGCCCGCAATTCGTGCTGAATATAAACAAATTAAGGTTGTGGATAGTTCCTTGAGTCTTGAAGAACTTCAGCAGTTACGTAAACAGAAACTCTTGCAAACATTTGAGCAATTTCAACCTGATTGTTTAATTACAGAAGGGTATCCATTTAGTAAGAAAAAAAGCTTGTCTTTTGAATTAGTTCCCCTGTTAGAAAAAATCCAATCTGAAGGCAAAAAGACTAAAGTTGTTTGTAGTCTCCGAGACATCATTATGGTGAAACAATATCGCGATCGCACTCAAGAAGAAGAAAAGAGATGTCAATTTATGAATCAATACTACGATATGTTATTGATTCATTCAGATCCCAAAATTCATCGATTAGAAGAAAACTTTTCTAGAGCTAAAGATTTGACTTGTTCAGTTCATTACACAGGATATGTCGCTCAATCTCTACCAGAAAATCCAATACTTGCGACTGAAGATCTTGTGGGGTTAAATAAGCAAAAACCAATGATTTTAGTGAGTGTCGGAGGAGGCAGATTAGGACACGATTTACTAGATTGTATGATTGATACAGCTTCAATTATTCAAAAAAAAATACCTCATCATATTCAAATATTTACTGGCCCTTTTATGCCCGAAGAAAAGTTTAGCCAGTTGCAAACATTAGCAGCAGATTTAACCAATATTACTATCCGAAGATATACTTCCAACTTACTTTCCTACCTGAAAAAAGCAAGTATTTCTATCAGTTTGGGTGGCTATAATACCACGATGAATGTTCTAAGAACAGAAGTTAATGCCATGATTTATCCTTCTAATAAAGATAGCGAACAAATGATTAGAGCCGAAAAATTAGAAAAGCTTGGGATTCTCAAGGTTATTCGTCCCGAAGATTTACAAAGCGATCACCTTGCACAAAAAATTATTACTTGTCTTAAACAAGATTCATTGATTAACACTCATAAAATTTTACAACTGGAAGGGGCGAAAAAAACGGCTCAATGTTTAAAAGAGTTATTACAAACTCAAGTCACTGCGACGGCGGCTTAATTAAGTTAATAAAAAAGTCAAACAGAGAGGTCATCATTACATGAAAAAAATTCTATTTTATTGTCAATACCATTTAGGAATGGGACACTTAGTCCGAAGTACAGAAATTCTTCGTAGTCTTGCCAAAGACTTTAAGGTTTGTTTCGTTAAAGCAGGAACGGAAGTACAAGGATTTGACATTCCTAAAACTGTTGAAATTGTTACCCTTCCCCTTCTCTTATCAGAAAATCGACAAGTCAAAGTAGCAGTTAAATTGCTCGAAAATATTGAGAAGTTTTTGTTTGCGTTGTTCTTGAATTTCTTCAAGATTTTGAGATTTATCTGCTACTTTGACTTGTCGAT
>JBCDDV010000235.1:0-5357 GCA_039180145.1 Cyanobacteria bacterium P01_G01_bin.49
ATATTCTCCATTTAATCCTCGCAGCAAATTGGTTAATTCTTCGGGCGTTTGTTTCAGTAATTCTCTGATATAAATTGCTTCTTTTATGGTTTCTGATCGTCCGTTGGCTGAGTCTAAAATATACTGCAATTCTGGGTTTTCTGAAGTAATCGCTTTTCTTTCTCTTTCCGTTAATCTTTCTCCAAAATAAGCCTCTAAATAGGAATCTAATTGTTCTTGATTCGGCACATCCCCTAAAGTATGTAATCCTGAAGAAAATAACCGTTGTTCCACAATTTGTAAGTATTCATACACTTTGAGAAAATAATTATTTAATGCGTGTTTGCTAAACAATTTTGCATTTTCTATTGTAAAATCAATGCCTAATTTTCTACCTTCTTCAAACTTACAATCTGCTACTAAACCAGAATCAACAATCTTTTGAATAATACCTTCTCTAAGAATCTCATTTTTTTCAGGATCTTCTCGATATTCAGCAATTAGTTCTCGCAGTGCCATCAATTCTTTATATAACCCTGCTCGTCCATAAGGAGGAACGTTATGAGAAATTAAGACTCCATAGCCGCGCCGTTTTGCTAATATAGACTCTGAGGGGTTATTCGCTGCATAAATGTATAAATTTGGGATATTTCCTAATAAAATATCTGACCAAGAATACCCCGTATTTCCTAACGGTGAACCTGGCAACCATTCCACAGTGCCGTGCATCCCGAAATGTACAACAGCATCGGCACAAAATTCATTTTGTAGCCACTTATAAAAGGCTGCATATTGAGGATGAGGAGTTAAATCTTTTTCAAACATTAATCGCATCGGATCGCCAGAAATTCCTAATGGGGGTTGTACCCCGATCCAAATATTTCCAAGTTTAATTCCTCCAATTTGAAACTCATTTCCATAAGTTTTAATTCCGGTTTCTGTTAAGGATTTCCACTGTTTTTCTACACGGTGTGTTAATAAATAACCTAACCATTCTTCTAACTGCCGAACGTTAACACTTGTGCTGCCATTGTTGTGTATTTCCAAATCTTTGGGGGTAATAATTGCTTCATCTGCTTCTTTCACTTTTTTAATTAAAACTTCTCCATCTTCGGGTAAGTCACCCACTGTATAACCTTGTTCTTTTAATTCTTGTAATAGCTTTAATACACTACGAGGAACATTTAATAAAGCTGCTGTTCCCGTTGCTCCATAACCAGGGGGAAATCCATACAAAATAATTGCAATTCTCCGATCTTTAGGAGCAGTTTTTCGTAATTGTATCCAATTTTTTAGTCTTCCCGTTAACCGTTTTACTCGTTCAGGAATAATATAAATATCATTACCGACTAATCCCCCTAATGGAACAGTATCGATAGCCCCATCTAACTCAGGAAGTGCATATAAAACCACACTTTGTAATCCGCCTATTCCCTGTCTTGTCCAAGAATGGATATCTTGAATTAATAAAGGTGCAGCCACAAGATAAGGGATATTCTTGGCTGTTAAAATGCGTTTTGCAACCTCTACTTGTCGTCCTGCTTCCATGGAACCTGCTGGACCCCCTACTAAGGGAAAGCCTATGGTAGAGACAATAGCATCGACTTCAATAGCATCTTTTGATAAGGAACGAATTTCTATATTACCTAATTGCCGTTGTTGTGTTTCATAGGTTGTGGTTAGCCAATCCCTAACAATGACATGACCCTCAACACCATTAATAAAAATGGGAACAGGAATCAATCCTTGGTCTTCAAACGAACGAATTAATTGTGGAATATAAGGTTGCTTTGTAATAACGTGCTTACGATATAAAAGAATTGCAACAAGAGGTTTATCTAAAGATTTATGTTGTTGATACCAGTTTAAATAATCAATAGGAGAAGTAAAATAGTCTTCATAATCGGGATGAAGTAAGCCCATATTTGGCGTTTCAATGGGTTCGGGAATTTCTCCCACTTCTAATCCTAAATATTTTTCTGCTATCGTCCAACACATGGCAGCAAAGTTTTCTGTTCCCCCTGCATTCCAGTAACCATAAATAATTAACCAATTGCGTAAATCTTGTACTTTTTTGGCAGGAATAAATTTTAGTAATTTTGGGCCCGTTTTCAGAAAGCTTAAATAACCTGCTAATTTATCTTCTTCTTTTCCACTCGAAAACTTACTGAGAATAAATTTAATAGGTTTGGGCATTCCTTTTGGTTTATCCCCAATCACAAATTTCCCTAAGCGAGTCAAACTCATTAATTCTAAAGCTGACTCGAAAACTAATCGAATAGCAATATTTTGTACTCTCTCTCTTAACCAAATCACCTGATCATAATCAAAGATCAAACTAGCAAAAAAGACATCTGCATTCTGGAGAGCATTCTCAACAATCTCTGGTTCTTGGGAAAGAGAGCGATCGCTAAATACCTGTACGTCTAACTCAGAACAACGCGACTTGACTAATTGCGCTGCTTGACGGTACAGGTCAAGATTAAATGATTCAAACCCAGTAATGACGACGATGCGTGGCATATCCTTAACCCGTAAAGTTTTGTAACAGCCTTACTCATATTATAAAGGTTTTAGAGTAGCGATCGCCTCCAACAACATCAATAAGCAATCACTCTTTGATAATTAGTGTGAGGTTTCAGTCTTACTTACTTGGCGGGCTACATAGGTTCGCAGCACATCATTAATTAGGGTTTGATAACCTCTTATTTTAGGGTTGTTTTTGGCGGTATTGCGAAACCATTCTAAAGTCTCGGTATCAACTCGTATTGATATAGCTTCTGTTGCTGGTTTTCGTTTTACTAACTTCCCATTTTTAAAAAAATCTTCATCAAGCTCAGGAATATCAGAATAGTTTATGTCTTCATCTGACATATTGACTAACTTACTATGTCTTTCTTCGGGTGACATATCAAGACTAAATTGATTGTTGCTCATAGAGTCTTCTCTCCTTTCTACTTGCTCGTCGTGCAGATATGATTCTGGTTACTCTGTTTCTGTCTGTATGAACTACTAAAACCACAATAATTGGTTGTTTGGGCAGGAATAGTTGACCAATTGATAGTTCTCTTGTTTCTTCATAGTTAAATCGATCATCTATATAAGTTAGTAGATTGGGGTCGTCAAATATCTCCAAAGCTTCTTGAAACGAAATACCATGCTTAATTATGTTGGTTTGGTTTTTTTGTTCATCCCACTCAAATTCCATACTTTGAATATACCTTTTTGTATAGACAAAATCAACTTACTTAACTCCATTGTTTCTGTGAGATAGTTGTTTTTTTAGTTTGCGATCGCCTTTATCACTGGCTTAACTTTTTCTTAAAAATATCTTCGATTTCCTGATAGTTCATTTCAGAAGGAGGCGGATATTTAAACAGATTTTTTTTGCGACTGAGTAGAATTTCTAATGCTTGACTAAACGCTTCTTCATCATGACGATGTTCGGATAAATATTGACGAAGTTCTCTTTTATCCATGTCAGAAAGTTGTTTTTTCATGGTTCAAAGTCCCAAATAAGACCAATTCTCAAAAGTTATTAGAGACTTAACCTGTCATTGCGAGGAGTAATGTAAACAGTCAACTTTGATTGTCACTACAAATACCCCGAAGCAATCTACCATAAACAAATCTTTATCGCTGATTTATTTCTATTTTATCAGATAATTTCCAAGTTCTTCCTTGACAGTAAACCTGATTATCTTTAATTTGAACGCCAAACAGTTGACGGGATAATTCTACAATTTCCTGGCGTTCTTCATCTGTTAAATAATCATGTCCTTTTCTACCACTAGGACAACTTTTGGGATCATTTCCTGACTCTAAATAACGTTGTCTTCCTTTAGCTACAATTTCGTTAATTCTTGCAGACTGTTGTTGTTGAGTTTCTGTCGGTTTTTTCATGGTTCAAGCATCCATTCTAAGGGGACAATTTCGCCGTTTGGTAATAAGTATGATTGAGGTAGTGTTAAACTAGAAGTAATGAGTAGCCAAGCTCCATTATCTTCATCATAGACTCTAAAGTTTAAGAGTCCCAAAGTTTCCAGCGCATTCAAAACAAGATACTGTTCTTCTGTTGGTTCCACTTGATTTGTAATAGGTCGGGTTGCGAAAAAATTATATTTTACTTCTAAATTTTCCCACGCAAATTATCAAGACAGGTTTGAAAGCTAAGATCAACTTCTTATTCAGCAACGCCATTAATAATAGCCATCATAATCGTTGAATTATAATAATCTAACCCATCACACAGAATATCCTCATCCCTTTCCCCATTCAAGAATAGACGAATTGCAGACAATACCTTAGTATCTGATGGATATTTTGCGATTTCAGCTTCTAATTGCTCCCTTACCTCCACGTTTTGGGTTGCCATCACTACCATTTGAATCAAAGAGAAGTTTTCCCATTGTTGTAATTCATGTTGTGTAAGAGGGGCATTCCATTTGGTTTGGCGCATTAAACGACGATAGGAATGAGCAATGTCTTTATTTCCTTGTTTATCAGCAATGTCCGCCAATATATCATAAGTTGTCCAAATCTGGACTGCATTAGAGTCAAGGTTTTGCTTAATACTAAGAGCTTCTTCTGCTAAGGTTTAGGCTTCTGCAAGGCGATTTTCTTGATTTTGTAGTAACTTTGCAAAGTTACTGAGATTTGAGGCTAAACCCATTTTATCACCTGATTGTTGATATCCTTCAATGGCCTTGCGATGCCATGATTCCGCATCTTGAATTCTTCCTCGATCTTCGTAGAGATGTGCCAGTCCTTCCCAAGTCTTCGCCACGTCTTTAATATTACCTAAATTGACTTGAATTTCTGCGCTTTTGCGATAGTAGGTTTCTGCTGCTTCCCATCGCTTGGCATCTTTATATACCATACCCAAATGATGCCATGCTTGTGCTTCCATTACAGGTTCATTAAGAGATTGAAAGGCCTTTAAAGTCTCCTTATATCTTTTTTCTGCTTCTAAGAGATTGTCTTGCATATAAGCTAATGAAGCAAGTTGTCCGTTTGTAACAGCTTTCCCTTTAATATCTCCTAAATTTTTTTTAATCTCTAAAGAAATTTCTAGATTTTCCTTCGCTTCTCCATATTCTCCTATCTCTCTTAATAAATCTCCTAAATCCGCATACATCAATCCCATCTGTCGCTGCAATTCGTTGGTAGGGTCGCAATCTTGTGCTATGGTAATAGCCTGACGATAATAGTTAATAGCTTCTTTTGCGTTTCCTTGAAGTCTCAAACATCGTCCAAGTTTCGATAAAATACTGCAATATTCATAACCATTTTCTTTTTCCATCTGCTGTAGTAATTGACGAAAAAGCTTTTCTGCTTCCTCATATTGTCCTTGACTGAACAATGTTTGCCCTATACTG
>JBCDDV010000236.1:0-5353 GCA_039180145.1 Cyanobacteria bacterium P01_G01_bin.49
GTTTTTAACTGAGTTGTCACCCCTTGGGTATTCAAGACAACACCGGCCCCATCTTCTAATACCTCTCCATCGGCCCCCGCATCTGTGGCAATACAAGCAATACCACAAGCCATTGCTTCTAATAAAGACAAGGATAACCCTTCAACCAAAGAAGGCAAAACAAACACATCAGCGGCCCGCAAAATATCAATACGCTGTTGTTCATCAGCGACAAACCCTAACCAGTGGATACCATATTCTGTCCCATAAAAGGGTTCCAAGGAAGGTTTCATCGGGCCATCGCCAACAATTAATAATTGACTATCTTCCCCCATATGGGTGTGTTTCCATGCTTTTAATAACGCCTCTAGATTCTTTTCTGTGGCAATGCGTCCTATGTAGATAAATAAGCGTTTTGTTTTAAACTGAGGTTTAAGATAGGAAAATCCTGGGGAATATTTCTTTAAGTCAACCCCATTAGGAATCACTGCCAGTCTATCTTGAGGAACTCCCAACTTCATTAATAATTCTTGTTGAAGGCGGGAAAAAATAATTACTTTATCGTAATTGGCTAAAAATGGTGCATAAAGCTGATAGGTTAAGAATTGGGTACTGGACTTAAGATTCCGTAATTTGCTGTCAAAAGGAGGATGAAAGGTGGCAATGAGAGGTAATTCTAAGGCTTGACAAATTTCTGGCAGTCGAAAGTCTAGAGGAGATAAAGTAAGAGACGCATGAACAATATCAGGTTTAAGTTGAGCTAAAGCATCCATTAAAATCTTGCTTGATTTTGGCGTGGGAATAGTGTAAACCTGAGATTTGTAGAGAAAGGGTAAGACAACTTCTGGACAGTCTGGCCAGTTTGTCTGATGAGACTCTTCCTGGGAAAAATGCAGAAAACTTACCTGATACCCTCGATCAAGAAGGGCGTTGGTGACTTCCCGACCATAGGTAACATTACCACAGAAAGGGGATTTTTTCCCTAGCCAAGCGATGTGCATTCAGATATATAGACTGACGATTATAAAGAACCGAAATAAAGATAAATCGATGTTAATTGTTATGGATCAAAGAATGAGATAGATCAGACATTTTGTCAATTGTCTTGATTAATTCTTTATTGTAAGCCTAACCACTCTACTTCTTATCATCGGGGAGACTCCTCCGTGTCTCTACTCCAGATCAAGATAGCATGAGTTTAACGATTCTTTCTCTGGATTTGCAATTTTTTTTGATGCCTTTCTGTTGGCAGTCTCTATTCAATTCAATAAAGTTGAGTTTTGAAGTAATGTTTCTTAGTTGATTTTTTGAATATTCATTTAAAAATCATTTTAATTACAATCTTATATTTTACAAAGAGTCAAAGCAATTTATTAATAGTAAATGCTTTTAAAATATTTAAGAAATTATTGATTGAATCTCCTTTTTTATAGCAGGTTTGATTGGTAATGTAAAAAATCCGTTAAGACGCTTGATGCCTTAGCTGAAACGAATAATACTTAGTTAGTATTGAACATCTACCCACCCATTCGATACATATCCCGTCGAACGCACCTTGAGAAATTCGGGTTATTATTTTTATTAAACTAATTCTTTCTAAAATCTCAGTAAAAATTCAGATTACTGTGATGCTATTTATGGTGGTTCATTTAGCCCTCCATTGCATAATCCCATGAATACATTAAAAAGATTGTTACCACTTACAGCGTTTGGCATAACATTTAATTTATTGCCAACTGTCTTTACTACCTCAGCTACAGCGGCTCAGTTGTTCCAAGCAACTTTAAATAGCGATCAAGAGGTAGCACCCGGTGGAGCGACTAATTCTCCAGCAACAGGCTTTGCTAACCTGGAGTTAAATGACGCTGGAACAGAACTGGCCTATAGTATTACCTTTTCTGGCGTTGACTTTAGTGATTTAGCCCCTGTAGGAAGTCCCGCGAATCCTCTGGATACCGCGACATTGCTACATTTCCATGAAGGTTCACGTGAAGTCAATGGCCCTGTTGTCTTTGGGCAATTTGGGCCTGCTCAGGATTTAGATGATCTCAATACCACCTTTAACCCTGATGACGAATCAACAACGGTTTCGGGTATTTGGGACTTAGGAGATCCAGCTAGTGTGCCATTGAGTACTTTTGTGCCTGGACTCCTTGCGACAGCACCTGGAGAAGATACAGCACTCTATTTAAATCTTCACTCTGCTAACGACCCAGGCGGCATCATTAGAGGCCAAATTATTGCGACTCCTGTTCCTGAACCTTCTAGTTTAGGATTCTTGGCGATCGCCGGAGTTAGTTTTTTAAGTTATCAATTACGCAAAAAGCAATCAACCTAATGTCTTAATTAGGCATTAACTTATTAAGTGTTCAGATACGAAATTGGTGTACACGTCCCCTGCTAAAAAGGCGGGGGTTTCTAATACCCGTTTATGAAAATCAATGGTTGTGGGAATACCTGTAATAGCACATTCTCTTAAAGCTCGTTTCATCCGTTTAATGGCTGTGTGGCGATCAGGCCCCCAGACAATTAATTTACCAATCAAAGAATCATAATAAGGAGGAATTTCGTAATCTGTATAAACATGAGAGTCCATTCTCACTCCAGGGCCACCAGGGGGAAGATAACCACTAATTTTCCCAGGATGGGGTCGAAAATTGCGGTCAGGATCTTCAGCATTGATACGACATTCAATCGCATGGCCCTTCAGGGGAACTTCATGCTGTTTGAGTTGTAATTTTTCTCCTTGGGCAATACGAATTTGTTCTGTGATTAAATCTAATCCTGTAATCATTTCTGTCACCGGATGTTCTACCTGGATACGAGTATTCATTTCCATAAAGTAGAAATTCCCCTGACCATCGACTAAAAATTCAACCGTTCCTGCCCCAACATAATCAATCGATTTTGCTGCTTTAACTGCGGCTGCCCCCATTTTTTTGCGTAATTGAGGAGTCAAAAAGGGACTAGGGGCCTCTTCTAATAACTTTTGGTGGCGACGTTGAATCGAACAGTCTCTCTCTCCCAAATGAATGACGTTGCCGTAACTATCCGCTAAAATTTGGAACTCAATATGACGGGGCCGTTCAATAAATTTCTCTAAATAAACCCCAGGATTACCAAAAGCGGCTTCTGCTTCCCCTTGGGCTGCCTGAAATAGCCGAGAAAACTCACTTTCTTCTCGGACAAGGCGCATTCCTCGTCCTCCCCCTCCTGCTGTTGCTTTAATCATTATGGGATAGCCAATTTCGCGGGCATTTTTCAAAGCATCTTCTTCATTATCCAGAAGTCCCCAACTACCAGGAACTGTAGGAACCCCAGCTTGTTGCATCGTTTTCTTAGCTGTAGATTTGTCTCCCATAGCCAGAATTGCTTCAGGAGACGGGCCAATAAAGGTGATTTGGTGGTCAGCACAGATTTCAGCAAACCGGGCATTTTCTGCCAAAAATCCATATCCTGGATGAATCGCTGTCGCGTTGCGCGTGAGAGCGGCTGAAATAATATTAGGAATGTTGAGATAGCTTTTACTACTCGCTGGTGGGCCGATGCAAACACTTTCATCGGCAAGTTGAACATGGAGTGCTTGACGGTCTATTGTAGAGTGAACAGCAACTGTCGCAATGCCGATCTCTTCACAGCTATGTAAAATTCGTAAGGCGATCTCCCCGCGATTCGCAATCAGGATTTTGGAAAATTGCATCGTTTAACCCGTGCATAAACAGTGATACTTAGTAGGATATCTGGTTTTGTGCTTCTAATGTTAGGTCTGGGGAATCGGCAAGATCAGAACAGTGGATAGAAAGTAATAGAGAGAAAAAGGATATATAGCGTTTCTTGGACTCACGAGATGACACTACAAAACCGACAAACCCTGTTCAAAATTATTTTCTTTTTCGACATTAATGCTTTTTCTACATCCAAAGATATGACATAGGTATCTTTTATAATGTTAAATAAGTGCATTAACAGTTAATCATTGATAAATATTGCACGACGCGCTCTTAGAATGGGGAATGGCTAATGGGAAGCTGCAATTGAGTTTAAGGTTTTGACAATGTCCTAATTTTAATACATAGTGTTATCGTTAAAAATCCTTATATTTTTGAGTAAATAAAATGGCAAAGTTTAGTCTAGGAACTCGTTTATTTTTATCTCATATTTTGGTCATGTTTGTGGGATTGGGGAGTTTTATTTTCATTGCTAAAATCTCATCACCAAGAATGTTTGTCATTCGTTTAGAACAATTAGAACAACGAGGATTTTTTACGGTTCGTTCTGCAAGAACTTATTTAGTTAACGGGTTTGAAACGGCTTGGAATAATAGTGCCTTTTGGTCAGTCATTTTTGGTGCTAGTGCTGCAGGGGGAATGAGTTATGTCGCCTCTCAGCGCATTATGAAACCCTTAAATCAGATGAAAGAGATTACTCAAAAATTGGCAGAGGGTCATTTAGAAGAAAGAATGCCGAAAAGTGAAGTTCCTGAGTGGGATCAATTAGGAAAAAGCTTTAATATTATGGCCAGTAGTTTAGAAGATGTAGAAAAGAGACGACGAGAATTAATTAGTGATATGACTCATGAATTACGCACGCCTTTAACAGTAGTTAGAGGATATTTAGAAGAATTATCCAGTGATAAAATTGAGCCTTCTCCTGAACTCTATTTACGCTTAATCAAAGAGACAAAACGCCTGGAAAGATTAATTCACGATCTCCAAGAACTTTCTAAAGCAGAAGCCGGTTATTTATCTATTACTTTATATCCCATTTCTATACTGCCTTTATTACAATCTTTAGTCGAAAAATTTGCTAATCAAGTTATGGATGATGGCCCCGATATTCAATTAAAATCTCCCAAAGAATTACCACCAGTCTTAGCAGATAATGACCGCACTGAACAAATTTTGGTTAACTTAATTGGTAATGCTATTCGTTACACGGAAACCGGAACAATTACTGTCAAAGCTTGGTGTAAAAACAAATATATCTGGATTGAAATTATTGACACAGGAATTGGCATTAAAGCAGAAGATTTGCCTTATATTTTTGAACGTTTTTGGCGAGCAGATAAATCCCGATCACGATTCTCTGGTGGTACAGGAATTGGCTTAGCTATTACTCGTCGCTTAGTCCAATTACAAGGAGGTATTATTGAAGTTGAAAGTGAACTAGGAAAAGGCAGTATTTTTCGATTTTCTCTTCCTATTGCTTGAAATTTGTATTCTCTTAAATTACTTGATAAATCTATCATATTATGTGGTGTGAACCTTCTTTTCCTTTAAAGCTTACTTCATCTGATGTACATATATGGCGTAAAGATCTAAATAGCTCACCTGAACAAATTATTTCAGGTCTAAAAATACTCAGTGAAACAGAA
>JBCDDV010000237.1:0-5323 GCA_039180145.1 Cyanobacteria bacterium P01_G01_bin.49
AATAATCACCCTGTAGAACTGGGTCATTTTATTGAAGTTTTGGAAAATTGTTTAGGGAAAAAAGCTATCAAAAATTACTTACCCATGCAACCAGGAGATGTTCATACGACTTATGCTGAAGTTGATGAACTTGTTGCCGATGTCGGTTTTCAGCCTAGCACCTCTTTAGAAACTGGATTAGAAAAATTTGTGAGTTGGTAT
Organism: Cyanobacteria bacterium P01_G01_bin.49; assembly: GCA_039180145.1. Taxonomy (GTDB): domain Bacteria; phylum Cyanobacteriota; class Cyanobacteriia; order Cyanobacteriales; family Microcystaceae; genus JBCDDV01. The sequence continues at coordinate 202 of JBCDDV010000237.1, forward strand.
CGAGATTATTATCAATCCTAAAACTTATTATTGAACTAAAAAAGTCCCTGAAAATAATTAGGGACAAAAAAGCGTTTCCTGGGTTTTTCTTTGAGTGATAGGATTTGTTCCTTGTGCAATTTTACATAACTTTTCTTCCATATCAGGCCGCAGCAAAACATCAGTAAAATCTGCCCCTTCAATAATTGCGCCGTTAAACAGCGTATTTGTCGCAAATGCACCTTCTAAAATAGCATTAGTAAAGTTAACACGGGTTAATCTCGCTGACTCTAAATCAGCATACCTTAAATCTGCTCCTTCAAAATTAGCTGATTCTAAATTAGAGGCAAAAAAGCGAACTCCTTGCAAATTCGCATGACTAAAATTACTGCCTCGTAAATTGGCATGATCAAAAATAGAATCTCGTAAATCTTGACCCGAAAAATCGTGTTCAACTAAATTTTGTTTGGAGTAATTAACTCCCCAAGCAGGTGTCATTGGTTGCAACAAGAGAAAAGCAATTACTAAAGTGAATAAGCAAGTAATATTGAGAAATAAGCGTTTCCATTTAGTGTTTATCATTGTGATCATCTATCCCCTTGATTAATTTCTTTCTTACAATCTACTCTACATTAATTTTATGCCTTCCATTGGTCAAATCGGAGAACAATTTGTCGCTGAATGGTTAATAACTCAAGGTTGGGAAATTTTGCAGGTACGCTGGCGATGTCGTTGGGGAGAAATTGATATCATTGCTCAATCACGATCGCTTCAGATGATCGCTTTTGTGGAAGTAAAAACCCGGCAGTATCACAATTGGGATGAAAGTGGGGTATTAGCAATTACCCGCCAAAAACAAGAAAAAATCGTAAAAACCGCCACGACTTTTTTGGGTGAATATCCTAATTTAGCTGAGTTTCCTTGTCGTTTTTATGTTGCTTTAGTTAATTATAAATTATGCCAGAATTCTTCTCAAGAAAAAACTAACATTAAAGTAGGCAAAGCCGTTCAATGGGAAGGTTATCAACTAACCCTATCAGACTATTTAGAAGCGGCTTTTTAAGTAAAGTTGGATAATCAGCGCAATTCTCTAAGTATCTAATTGATTAGAATTATTAGGTTCAGGCTGTGGTTGTGGCTTATTTTCTATCGGTTCAGGTAAGGGACGAGGTTGATAGTATTTGAAGTGTTGATATACAGTTCGAGAAAATTCTTGAATCAGAGAGCGTCCTGCCGGATCGTCATAAGCACGTTCAGCAAAAACTGCCCCAATATAACGCTTCCCTGTGGGCATATCGATGATACCAGCATCCCCAATAATCGTGCCAATGTCCCCTGTTTTGTGGGCAATATTTGCCTGTTCTTCTAGTCCTTGAGGAAGCAAGGTTCTAGTGCGAGTCTGTTCCATAATTGCTAATAAGCGATCGCGGGATTTGGGACTGATTAAATCACCTCTTTCTACTCTCGCTAAGAGTTTACTTAAATCTTCAGAACTGGTTTTATTTGTCCCTTCTAAATCGGGTAAAGGATTATTAAGAACTGTTTGCGTTAGTCCCCATTTTTCAAACCGTTCATTAAGAACTTCTTTTCCTCCAATTTGCCTGATCAGCATCTCAGTAGCCGTATTGTCACTAATAATAATCATTTTTGTAGCGACTTCTAGGGCCGTAAATTTCTGGCCAACCTGCATATATTGCATGTCGCCTGATCCACTAACAATCACTTCTTCATCCATTGTCAGCATTTGATCAAGATAAATATTTCCAGCATCAACTTCTTCAAAAAAAGCGACTAGGACGGGAATTTTGATGGTACTAGCAGCAGGAATAGGAGTGTCTCCATTTAAACTAACATAGGCTCCATTATCGAGATCAATAAACCAAGCTTGAGGCTTAATTTTAGGATATTTAGCCTCGACGGTTTGCAATTTTTCCTTGAGTGCGGTTAATTCTTCTGTTGTCGGAATATTGTTATTTTTAGCAGGGATTAAATCTGGCATCCGGAGGGGAAGAATTTCTTGTTCAGAATTCACATCAGACGTAACATCACCTAATTTGAAAGCAGCAGCCAGAAAATTTTTCGGATTCCAAACGGTTAATGTTGTTCCAGCAATTACGCCAATACCGACTCCCGCAATACCAAAACGAAGAATCGTTAGACCTAGAGAAACGAAAGGATTTTGGGGAGGTTTTTGAGTAGATTGACGAAACTTTCGAGTGGTATTAACTGATAATTCTTTTGTTTTACTCTTTCTCGTAGATTCCTTGACCCCGGAAACGGGTGTGAACCGTCGATTACTATTATTTCTCTTAATTTTCCGACGAGAAACTGGCTTGGTTTTAGTGGCAGACGAATTCACAATTTTGCGGGGCATGATCAATTTTCCTTTCGATAACAGAATGATTATTTAAGGTCGGCTAAATCTGCCGATTTTTAAGCAAAACTTTCAAATTGATTGAGAAGAATTGAAAGCTTGAGTATGAGGAGAAGCTAAGGGGATGATGATTATTTCCTGAATTTCTGACATAGTGAGTAATTGGGTTGGCTTAACCATTTGTTAGGATTACTGACTGTTGTGACTATCCTGCTCAGGTAAAAGTTGCCAAAACCAATCAATTTGCCTCAAAATTCCTCGCAACAAAGCAACCTCTTCTGTGGTTAAGTTTGCTTTGCTATAGAGTCTACGGAATTTTTCAAGACGTGCCTTGGCGGTATGGGGATACAAATAACCAATTTTGAGCAAAATATCTTCAAGATGCTGATAATAGCCTTCTAAAGTTTCAAAAGAGACAGATTCGGGGGTTGGTAATGACGGAACGATTATTGCAGTCTCTGCTGCTGTGGAAAGTTCATAAGTGCAAACAGCAACTGCTTGAGCGAGATTTAACGAGGAATATTCAGGGTTGGCCCGTATACAGACAAAACGCTGAGCATAATTGAGTTCTTCGTTATTTAAGCCTCGATCTTCTGGCCCAAATATCAACGCGCTGTTGAAAGTGTCGGTTAACAACCAGGGTAAAGCTTGACGAGGGGTTTCTAAGGCAGTGGGTAAGGAACGCGATCGCGCTGTCGTGGCAATGACTCGCTGACATCCTCTCAAAGCTTCAGGTAGACTAGTAACCGTTTGTGCTTGTTCTAAGACATCGATACCATGAACTGCCATGCGTCTTGCTTCTTCACTGAGGCGATCGCATTGAGGATTAACTAAAATGAGTTGCTGTAATCCCATATTTTTCATGACTCGTGCGATTGATCCCACATTTAAGGGGCCGGCTGGTTCTACTAACACAATACGAACTTTTTCGAGGGCGGTTTTATTCATATCGTCAAAGTGCTTATCATTACATTAAATATTTTTGTTGTCTATCAAGGATTAGAGACTATTCCATTACAATTTCTAGTTAGATATCTATATCTTGGCGATCAATTTCTCCCCGTTATAAAGATCGAATTTCAACACCAATTATCCACCAGAAAAAAGATAAAATAAAAAGTTAGCCCTTTATTACTTAAATAATCTATGTATCAAGCCAAACTTTTACAGCCTGACTTAATTTTAGGCGATACCATCCTCGGTTTAACGACAGAAATTTTAGCGCATTATCATATTCAAGGATTGGTGTTAGATGTTGATGAAACATTAGTGCCTCTCAAAAAAGTCCGGGTTTCTGACGACTTGAAACGTTGGGTGAATGAGATCCGACAGACTATCCCTATCTGGCTAGTGAGTAATAATCTAAGTGAAAGTCGCATTGGTGGAATTGCCAATTCTCTGGATTTACCTTACCTGGTTGGCGCGGTTAAACCTTCCCGTCGCAAGTTGCGTCGCGCCATCCGTTCTATGGAATTGCCTGCTTCTCAAGTAGCAATGGTAGGCGATCGCCTGTTTACTGATGTCTTAGCAGGAAACCGCTTGGGTATGTTTACTATCCTAGTACAACCCGTGGTTGATCCAGGTATAGCTGCGCGTTCCTATCCTATCCACAATTTTGAGGTTTGGTTTTCTAAGTTATTAGGGGTTTCTCTTTTGTCCTCAAAGCAGAAGTCAAATAAACATCGTCAGACAAAAAGAAGGTGAAGATAGCAGTTTTATTCTCACCTTGAAGACTACGGGTTAAAAAAAGTAACAGTAGATTAAAATTTTTCAATTATTGAAGATGGCTACCGAGAACAATCACTTAGAAATGTCAGTTAATTAAAGCGTTAAGAAATTCTCTAAATAGGGTCAAGTGGGGTCAGCAAATGGGAAAACCCCAATTAACAAAAAGTTTGTCTATCATCTAAAGTATGATTAACTATCAAAGATAACTTATTAAGCTGAAAACATGAACGGTGAACCTTTATTTTGTGTTGACAACTTGCAAATTCAGTATCCGAATAGTCAGACTTGGGCAGTGGATAAAGTCTCTTTTACCCTACAAAGAGGAGAAAAATTGGGATTAGTGGGAGAGTCTGGCTGCGGCAAGTCAACTTTGGGAAAAGCCGCCATGGGACTCTTGCCTAAATTAACACAAATTGCCGGAAAAATTGAATTTCAAGACCAATCAATTATTGGCTTAACCCCAGAGGCATTAAGACAGTTTCGAGGAGAAGTTGTTGGCTTAGTCTTTCAAGATCCCATGACTCGTCTCGATCCCTTGATGACCATTGGAGAACATTGCATCGAAACTTTACAAGCTCATCAACCAAAATTATCACGGAAAGAAGCCCAAAATATTGCGATTAAAACTTTGGATAAAGTTAAAATTCCGCCCAACCGATGGGGTCAATATCCCCACGAATTGAGCGGGGGAATGCGGCAACGGGTTGCCATGGCTTTAGCATTATTATTGAATCCCAAACTGATTATTGCCGATGAACCAACCACTGCTTTAGATGTTACCGTAGCTGCCGAAATTTTACAAGAATTGACCCGTTTGTGTGCAGAAGAAAAGATGGGGTTACTATTAATATCCCATGACTTAGCAATGGTAGGAGAATATTGCGATCGCCTAGCAGTTATGTATGAGGGAAAAATTGTTGAAATGGGAAAAATGGCAGATATCTTACATCATCCTCAACATGATTATACAAAGTCTTTATTAAAAGCTGCCTTACACGTCCAAGTTGAACAAGAAGAAGAAATTAAGCTTGAAAAAATCAA
>JBCDDV010000238.1:0-5319 GCA_039180145.1 Cyanobacteria bacterium P01_G01_bin.49
CCAGGCAAAACAGGGAGAGTGTTGTATGAAGGCAACTCTTGGTCTGCTATCTGTGCCGACGAAGAAATGTCGATTGCCTCTCATCAAAAAGTATATGTAGTAATGAGAAAAGGCAACACCTTGATCATCTTACCAGAATTATCTCAATCAATTTGACAAACAAATTTTAAGAGTTTGTCTAGCAAAAATCACGATTTTAAGAGGTGTAAAAATGGGCGAATTTTTCTTTTTAGTCTTATTAGCCATTGGCGGGTCAACGGTTTTTGGATCTGTCAAAATTGTCAATGAAAAAAATGAATATTTAGTCGAAAGATTAGGTAGCTATAATAAAAAACTGAGTCCAGGGTTAAGCTTTGTCATTCCTTTTGTTGATCAGGTCGTTTACCGCGAAACCACTCGTGAAAAAGTGATTGATATTCCCCCTCAATCTTGCATCACCAAAGATAATGTTTCTATTACCGTTGATGCCGTGGTTTATTGGCGCATTATGGATATGGAAAAAGCGTACTACAAAGTTGAAAACCTCCAATCTGCGATGGTTAACTTAGTGTTGACCCAAATTCGTTCAGAAATCGGTAAATTAGAACTCGATGAAACCTTTACGGCAAGAACGGAAATTAATGAACTTTTACTGCGAGAATTAGACATTTCCACCGATCCTTGGGGAGTCAAAGTGACCAGGGTTGAATTAAGGGATATTATGCCCTCAAAAGCGGTACAAGATTCGATGGAATTACAGATGGCAGCAGAACGTCAAAAACGGGCAGCCATCCTAACCTCAGAAGGTCAAAGAGACTCAGCCATCAACTCTGCTCAGGGGCAAGCAGAATCAAGGGTTTTAGACGCAGAGGCTCAGAAAAAAGCGGAAATTCTCAAAGCCGAAGCGGAGCGTCAGCAACAAATTCTCAAAGCCGAAGCGATCGCCAAAGCCCTTGATATTATCTCTCAAAAATTAACAACTGATCCTAATGCTCGCGAAGCTCTACAATTTCTACTCGCCCAAAACTATTTAGACATGGGGGTAAAAATTGGCACCAGCGAAAGTAGTAAAGTAATGTTTATGGACCCTAGAAATATTGTTTCTACCCTCGAAGGCGTGCGTTCGGTGGTAGGCTCTCAGTCTGACGAATATCAGTCTTTAACAAAAGAATTAGATAAGCTTGATCGTCATTCTGCTGGGTAATTACTGAGTTCGTAGATAGAGAGTAGGGGAGATGGGGAAAAATGCTTAGATTCTGAACTCCTACACTTCTTGCCTCCAAACTCCTTAAATCGAACTAATGTTAAATCTGCCACCATTGAGCGATCGCCCCTGGTAATGGCAGTAAAATCAGCAGTAATAAAGCAAGGGAAAATAATCCTAAGAAATCTCGTTTATCATCTAATTCTGTCACATCATTGAGGGCAGGTTGATCGGACACAGGCATCAGAAACAAAAGAATTGCCCACAGTAAAAAATCAGGTCGAATGATAGCCAGAACTAACATAAAAACACGGGTTAATTGACCAACAACTACTGCCGTTCGTTGACCATACATCCCATGAACAATGTGTCCTCCATCAAGCTGTCCTACTGGCATCAAATTCAAAGCCGTAAAAATCAAACCAATATAGCCTGCGATCGCCAACGGATGAAGATCAATCGCTTTTCCAGCCACAAAGCTGCCACTCAACATCACTTTAACTAAAACAGCAAACAAAAAAGAAAATCGCGGATCAAGGGCTTCAAAATTAAAAAGATGAGACTCTTCTTCCATCGGGATAGGAACCACCTCAGACAGAGAAATTCCCCATAACAATAAAGGAATTGTTGCCATAAAACCTGCCAAGGGGCCAGCAAGGGCCACATCAAATAAAGCTTTACGATGAGGAACTGGAGACTTCATCTGAATAAAAGCCCCAAAGGTTCCTAAAAAGAAAGGAATGGGAATAAAGTAAGGTAATGTCGTGGCAACTTTATAGCGAACAGCCATTAGATAATGGCTTAATTCATGAATACCCAGAATGGTAATTAACCCTAAACTGTAGGGGAGTCCTTGCAAGAGGAAACTAGGATTATCTGAGAGGTTTTCCAAAGAGATCCCAGCCATTTCCGTACCGATCACCGTTGTGGTTAATAGGGTAATTAATAATAAACTCAAAGCAAACCAAGGACGGAACAAGGGTTTTTCTTCGTTCTTTTCCTCCGCTTTTGCCCAAGGATTCGGCACTAGAGCAAAAAAGGGATTTCCGGGTAATCCTTCTTGAAACAGAATCAAAAAGCGATCGCCAAACACTTGTTCAATATTCTTTTTAATTGACTTATAGGCTTCTTCGGGAGCCGTTCGCAATTTCCCTCGACAGAGAATAGCCTGGGGACGATAATCTAAATTCTGTAAATAATAGACTCCCCAAGGAAAACAATCTCGTAAAGATTTTTCTTCCGTTGCCGTGATCGGTCGGAGTTTTCCTGATTCTGGGGAAGATTTTTCGGTTTCGGCAGTATTCGTCTCAGTTGGATCGTGAAGTGGCTCTTTTTCTTTAACGGGTTGTCCGAGTCTAATTAACCATAAGTATGTGGTAAAACAGATAATCAAAGGCGCAATGACGAGAACAATCGGCATCGGTTCAGTTTGGCCTTTTACTTCGTACCAAATTGTCCAAACCACAGCAGGTATCATCATCACTAACCAAATGATCCAAACAGGAGTACGAGTAATCGGAGCCACACTCCGTTTAACGAGAAAGTATGTAATTGAGCCTAAAATAATTAAAAGTAACCACATATTCGATAGTTGAGATTGTGTTAGGGAGTTTTCTCAATCATTGAGCAATCGAGATAATTCGCCCAGTAAGGAATAATAGAGGAGTAGTCCCCATCTCTTATTGTAGGTAAGTTTTCGACATAAATGAATTCAAAAACCGTTAAAGCTTCTAAATCTCCCCGTCTTTTGTTAGATAAATTATTCGCCTTTCCGCCTAATCGAGAGATTTTAGGGGGTACTTCTTATCTAATTGTCGAAAAAGCTGGCAATACTTTAGTGGACTGTCCATTCTTTAATGAAAGTAATTATCAGTTTTTGCAACAACAAGGAGGAGCGAAATGGTTATTTCTAACCCATCGAGGGGGTATTAGTCAGTCTCTAAAACGGTTACAAAAGAGTCTTGCTTGTGAAATTGTCATGCAAGAACAAGAAGCTTATCTTTTACCAGATTTGAATATTACTCCCTTTGAGCAAGAAATTACGTTAGGGGAGACGGTGACAGGAATTTGGACAACGGGCCATTCTCCAGGAGCGTCTTGTCTTTACTGGAATCATCATCAAGGAGTCTTATTTACAGGGAGACATCTACTTCCCGATAATCAAGGACAAATTACGCCTTTGCGCTTAGCTAAAACCTTTCACTGGTTTCGTCAGTTACAGAGTGTGACTCAATTATGCGATCGCTTCTCCCCAGAAACCCTTAATTATCTATGTCCTGGCGCAAATACTGGATTTCTGCGAGGAAAAGGTCTGATCGAGGGAGCTTATCAACAGTTATCTGACTTAGACTTAGAGGGACTTCGCCAACAACCTATCAGTTTCTAAACTAATTCTCATTTTTGCCAAAAAATTCTCAGATTTCTCACACCTTTCCTTAATTTTTTTAATAATTTTTGATAAAATTTAATATATAGCAATCATTAAATTCAGAAAATTGTTAGGAGAGCAAAATTTCATGGCAGGATTATTCGGATTATTTAGTGGTCGTAAGGCTAAATATGTTGACGAAGCTGATACCGCTTCTTCTCAACCTGAAAAAAAAGAAGCCTTTTTCCTAGAAACAGATGATGCCAAAAGTCTAGGAGATGCAGAATTTATGCGCAAATCTCATACAATTAAGCGCACTTTCCCCAAACGTCCAGGGGGTAAAGGAGGTGCCATCATCCAAGACATTTCTTCGATGGAGAAGAAAAAATCAGGAGATAATCGTGTTGTTTCTCCTAAAACCAATAGTGCAACTTCTCCAGTGCAACCGACTCAACCCATGAGTCAGAAACGTCGTCAAGGTGACGATGGGATGGATATGTTCCGTCAAATGGCGCGTAATATCAAGAAATAAAACTAAGAAATGAGTCTGTAAATTATCCCGACTTCAATATAGTAAGTCGGGTTTTCTCTATCCTGAAATCTAGGACAACTAATTTGTCTCAACATGAAAAATCTCTTTTTCCAGGGTTGTTTGTACCGTTTCAGCAAGAGATTCAGCTACGGGTTCAATATCTTTTAAGTTTCCTAACGGTTCCATGGGAATTTTAATCGAAACCACTACCCAAGGCACTCGTTTACCCTGTAATTGGGCTTTCTGATCAGCCAAAAACCATTGAGAGGGAGCATAGTGACCGCCACCCGGCCAGGCATACCATTGAAGTACCCCATAGGTTTCTTTGTTCCAAGCTTGAAACCACTGAGCAGTGACTAAATGTTGTGGTTGTGTATTTGAAGGAAATTTCAGGCTTTGATAATCATCAGTTTGCCAATTTTCAAGATTTTTTAAATCAACCCACTCTACTTGAGGATAATCTTTATAATAATTTTGCGGCATCAAAGCAACAGTAACCGGGTCTTGACCTGGTTTTTCAATTACTTGAAATGACCAACGTCTGCCACTGATGATAATTTCTTTTTGAATAACGGTTTCCCAACCCGGAAAAGATAATTCCGTTTTTGTGATTGTCCTCATCTGTTTAATTTCTGGAACACGAGGCAACTCTGACCATGACCATTGCCCTGTCAAATAGCCAGGAAGCGCGACAAAAACAATCACTAAACTAAGAAGACCTAAAATTATTATTTGAGACAGGAAGATACCTTTTTTTTCTTTGAACATATCTCTCTGTGGGATAATTTTGGAGATTAAACTATTCATCAACTTTTCCCCCATCTGTCTCAGTTATAATCGAAGAACTGTTTTCTATGCGCTCTAACATTGAATTAACCCCTATGATGGCGATCAACATTACAACTGAATAGATATCTCCTCCCCATCCGTCATGAAGAATTTCAAAGGCTTTTGCTTGTCCATGTCCGTGAAAAACAGCGAGTAAAGTATTACGAATAATATTAGCGATCACACTAATAACTACTGCACTACTTAGTAAAGTAACAATGCGATTTCGGTTGCTGAGATTCCCTGTCCAATGCAACAATAATAAGCTGACATATAAACTGGTAAACAACATTTTTAATCCCGCACAGTAGGGGGCAACTTCTACAGGGATATTATTGACATACAAGTAAATACCATTTACGTGGCTATTGACTCTTAACTGTTGTAGAAGAAACCCGGCAACAGCAG
>JBCDDV010000239.1:0-5316 GCA_039180145.1 Cyanobacteria bacterium P01_G01_bin.49
CGAAGCTGGAATTGTTTTCTCAGAAACTGGAATTGTTTTCTCAGAAACTGGAATTGTTTTCTCAGAAACTGGAATTGATTTATCAGAAACTGGAATTGTTTTTGAGTCTAATACTTCCTCCTCAATTAAACTTCTTCCCTCTTCCTTCTTTCCTCTTCCTTGTTTATTTCCAGTAGTAACGTTATTACTTACTTCCGAATATGAAACCTTATCTTTTTTAAATGGGCTTCGCCAACCATCTTTTTTAGCCCAACTTCCCAGTTTTGCAATTTCTTCTTCTAGATTGCCAACTTTAAAAGTTTTCCATTTATTAGAACATTCTCCTGGTTTATATTTACTTGATTGACTGCTCCAAGCATCCCAATCACTTAATAAACCTTCATCAATGGCTTTAAGCGCCATGCCAACGGCAATCCATTCGTTGTAATCGTCAGCGCGATGGATACTTAAAGCTTGTAAATAACTTTTAGACCAATCAATACTACTCCATGTATTATCGTTGTATTTAGGGTTGTAGGTTTTAGGTTTTGGGCATGGGGGCGATTCATCTTTTTTCTTGGGGATAACTTCCCGTAATGATGAGTAGCTGTATTTGGTTTCGGTGACGTTGATTAATTGTGTTGGAAATACCCCACTTGACGATATGTGATTAGCTCCTGCCAACCTCATGACTCGGCTGGGATTCTTGATTGTACGGTCAGCATCAGAAAACTCCAATAAATCCGCTTGCAGTTCCTTCCAATCCAGAACATTTATAAGTTTGTCAAAAACCCAGTAGCTATGTATTGATTTACCGCCCGTGTCAACCTGGAATGTTGGTTCTGGTAATCCCAAGGTTTCCCATAACTTTTCTTGAATTTCTTTATCAAGATTATCGTGTTCGTAGAAGATGGCTCGGCAATTTGAAACGTTTTTATCGCTATGTCCGCCGCCGTTTACGACGATATAAACGCCTCTTCCTTCTGCTTGGTACTGGTTTGTGATGCCGATTAATTGATTTAAATTTTTAGTTTGCGTTTTACGTCCCTTGTCTTCGTTTTTGCGGGGGTCGTCGCTGGGGTAAAAAGCGCGGATGTAAACTGTATCGCCCAAATGATAACCAAGTGTCGCCAAATGCTGCTTTATTTGCCCAGCATTGATTGAGATTTTATGCTTGGGCGCTGTTGTAGCGGGAGCCGCATCTTGAGAAGCGTTTTCCCTATCGAATTGGTTCAGGGGGGTGGATTTCTTCTGGGACGCTGCGTCTTTTTTTGATACTGCTGGTGGGCGATTGTTTGAAGTTTGTTGATGTGGTGGTAAATTTGTAGCCTTCATGATATTCTCCAAAGTTGCTTTTTGCTGTCTTTGGAGTCGGGATGCCGCGCCAGTCAACCATTACGAAGAAGGAATAATTGCTAAAATCGTTACCTACATAACTATTTAAAGAAAAATTTCAAGGTAGTTTGGGTACAATTGTGTATTTTTAGCAAAAAAATCCCTATCCTACAGATGTCTTTTGACAACTAACTGTAGTAATATACATTTATGCATATCGAGGAATGACACGTACTCCAAAGACGTTTATTCCAAAGACATTGGATGACAGACTTTATCCAGAGTCTCCAAAATATGGTGGAGTTTATCCAAAATCTCCAAAGTATGGTGGAGTTTCTCCAGAGATAAGCTGCTGACGGCGTGGAACAAGTATGTCTTTTTTGAACTCAGATGTGGAAAATCAGTTTCTCAGGCTAATCCCACTTCTTAGTTGTTTGACGACTCAACCCGCCTCCTAAGTATTTAAAATTGAATATTTTTATTTTTCATATATTGCAGACAAAAAGATTTATTAATTTATTGTCTGCTTTTTTGTACCTCTCGATAAATGTAAATTTTGTTCCCGTCATTCAAAGCGTAGACAGACTTTTTCTCTTCAAAGCGAGGAAATTTGTCAAGTCTAGTATTAACAACTGCGCTTATTGTACAGCTTATGGCACCATTAGCGAGCTGTACAAAGCAAAAAAAAACTATATTTGATTAATGTAAACTTTTGTATACTTTGTTTATTTCAGGTAGCTTTTGTTCGCAACGAAGAGCGATGTATTGGATTTATTTACAATATTAAAACTAACTGTAATTCGCTTGTGCGGTAACTTTACGCAATATCTTTAACCGATACAATGCCTGTTTCACACCACTTAATTAGTAGCCACCGGTCGGAATCTTTATCCAAAGCTGGCTTAATCCGAAAGTTAAATTCGTATTCCCACGCTTCAACACCATATTGATTAACAAAATCTGCTTCTAACCGCTGAAATTCCTCCCAATTGCGATTACCAATTGCGGTAAATATGGGAGCAACAACGCTGATTGGTTTTACGGTTAAGGTTTCAGCCATCACTATATTCCTCAAAAATACAAATAATTGGAAAAAATTTCTTACCAGTATTAATTATTTTGACCAACTTCTTACCTTTGCTGCGAGCTAATGCAAAGCAAGCTAGTTCAGATGTTGCAGCTGACCAATCCCTTGGATCTGTCGCTGGGTCAAATTCATCCCCTCTTTCTACGCCGTCGTCTGGGTGGTTGTTTTCTGCCATTTTGAATATTACAACCGCATCAATTTAATTTGGCTCCCTTATCGCCGCGATTTGGTTTTTCAAGTTACTGCTCTTCCTTGCTTTTAGTACGGTCGCCGCCCCGCCTCTCCCCTAATCGCCGTACATCTTTGGGAATTATTCCAAACTTCTGCAAGTCATCAAATAAATGATTCTCAAGCCATCTACTGACCGCTATTCCTTGCTTCTCAGCCTGTGCTTCTACAGCTTCCCAAACAAGTGTATCAATACTTATACTCTTTGATTTCCGCTTTCGCTCCATCTTTTCTAACAAACTTAAACACATTTTTCCTACTATATTCTCGCATCAATTACTAATATACAGTTCATTCTAAGCAAACCTAATAACTTTGCTATAGACATAACTTATAGATAAAACTCCAAAATACAGGTAAATGATAATAAATATTGATAGTTCAAACTTATTACGTTTGAGCAAGTTTGTGTTAAATTTTTAAATGTGAAGGGTTGAGTTTCGGGAATCAACACATCCCACTGGGCAAACAAGGGGTGTAGGTGAACTCGTCTTAAACCTCCTAACCTACAAACAATAATTATCACAATGAATACCATTTGTATTGACATAGGCAACTATTCCGTTTTGTCTTCCGTTGTGGGCAGTACGGATACAACTCCCGTAAAGATTTGGAGAAGCCTAATCTATGACACTAGCAACAACGGGACAGTTAGAGACGGTTTACACAGGTCAGATAGCCCGTTGGTAGGAGTTAACGGTAAATACTTTAAACTCGGACATCAAGCTTCTAGACAACCCGGATGCTTGAGTGCTGCCGAAGCAGGTAAGAATCAACCCGATATCTTCTTACCAATGTTGCTTGCTGCCACACCTGACGGTTTTGATGGTGAAGTCTCAATGTTAGTCCCAAAACGAGATAGCAATGCAGAAACCTGGATTAGAACCGCAGTTTTGGGACAGCATGAATATTCAGTAGACAAAGTTGGACGTAGTGCATCCATTACCAACATCAACTTTGAAATCGAGTCAGAAACCGCTTTGCTGTATGCCTTTATCACTGGATTAGTGCCATCGGATACCGGAGTTCTATTGATTGATATAGGTGGCGGAACTGTAAACGCCGTGGCATCAACCTTTTGTCAGGGTCATCTAGATATTATTTGGCGTAACTCCTATGACAACAGCGGAGGTATTGCACTTGCATCTGCAATCGCAAACACCGACCATGTAAAAGCACAGAAGACCATGAATAAAGCCGATATCATGGACGCGATAGCAATGGGTAAACGATATATCTGTAACCGTCCAGACCGCAGTTTTGAACCCGTATTTGATGACTGTTTGCGTAATTGGTTTAAGGCTATTCGGACGACAATACTCTCTGACGCAGACAGTTCACTATCCTATGTAACCCATATTGTCTGGATGGGAGGCGCTGCCGAACTTCTACGCCCTCAACTACAAGGTAAAGAAGGGCAGATAGTATTCCCTCAACCGCAATATGCAAATATCAACGCGCTAATTCATCTCAACGGAGGCGATATCTCCAAAGCCGCATGAGCAATCCCCGAATCACTTTAAAGGGCGTGACTCTTGATGCTTGCAATAGAATTCTGTCTCAAACTCCGATTGAGAATTACACGGAGCTTTTTAAGCTTCTGCTGATGCGCTACGAGCAAGAGTTTATTGCAGCTACAAACGGCTATCTGAGGCAAGGCTCGGCACCAGTACAACCAGATGTGGCACCAGAGATACCGAGGAGAGCAACTAGAGCGCCAAGTAAGGCGAAATCATTGCCAGACAAGGAGTCAGAGGCACCAAGTAGAACCGGACAGAGTATGTTAACTGACTTCTGATGACCAGAATTGACCAGACTGGGTAATTATCTCAGCCAATTCTAAAAACTCTTAAAACATCATGTATCTGACCCCCTGTCGCTCAACAATACTACTTTTAACTTTTTTAATCGATTGAATCATTACACAGACAGAAATCATGGCTAAAAAGAAGGATAGTTGGTGGTTGTTCTCACAAATCCGTAAATCCCTCAAAGACGGTAAGAAAAGGGGTGCAGAAATTAACTCCTACATGGAGAAGCAAGGGTGGGTTATCCGTCGATGGGAAAGACTTGTTCTCAAATATCACCTTTCCCCAAACTTTACTCCCAGCCGAGAACACGTACAGCAAGCCGTCTGAGGCTCTATCAAAATAAAAGTCCTTCTCCCAATGTTAGAGGAATAGGGAGAAAGACCAAAAAATAACAAATACCAAGGAATTGTACCAAAAATGGAAAGTTGCATAGTAGACACTAATCTATTTTTCGCCGAATGCCTTGACGAGAGCGACTTTGAGAACCATCGCGACCAAATCATACAACGCGCCAACATTATTGAATTTGCGGGACGGCTAGCAATACCGCTCGTCTGCTGGCAGTCGGAATTCGACCAAGAAAGTCAATACTTTACCTATCAGTTGGGAGAAGAATTCAACAATTTAGTTAATTTCATGGCGATACTCGATTTACAAAAACGGGATTGTCGGAAATGGGAAAAGGTTGATTGTTGGGTGTGTGAGAGTCCAGAACAGGCAGATATTGTACTACACGGGGGGAAAGTAGCGAAGCTGTCACCAGCCGCCATGCGACCTCTGAAAGCTTTATCCAGACTAAGTTTCAGAAAATTTTTTAACGATTATGATCTTAAGAGCGGTTTCCCCTCGTTTTGGATTGTCGGTTGCGTTTGACAA
>JBCDDV010000240.1:0-5306 GCA_039180145.1 Cyanobacteria bacterium P01_G01_bin.49
CCGCCATCATTGACGGCTCACATCTTGACAACCACGCTCATCCCAACGACCTTCTCAACACCCATTTAGCACCAGGCATCCGGAAACTGCCCTCAGATATAAATATTGAAATCTTAAAAGCGATCATTGCTAACACAGATGAAAGACATGGGGACTTAGAACATTTAGAAGCATTGTTAACCTCAAATCCATTATTAGCTGCGATCGCCAACGGCAACTTCAACATTTCCAACCCTTACCATCCCAACTTTGGTTGGACAACCAGAGGTGCAACCACCATCCTCGACGGTCAAGCAATCCTGAGTGAAGGTTCCCCCTTCCTCAGCAACCTCAGCCAAACCTTCATCATCCCCGAAGGGGCAAAAACCCTACAATTCACCCTCGTTGATGCCCAACTTGGTTCCACCCAATTCTTCCCCAGTGATGCCTTTGAAGTCGCCCTTCTCGATGCCCATAGCCTTACCTCATTAGTCGATACCATTGATGAACTCAGCTTCACCGATGCCTTCTTTAACCTCCAAAACACAGGCAAAACCTACTTAGGCGATGACGTTCAACTCGCTCATGTGACAGGTAATTCTCCCCGTACCTTCTTCATTGATATGAGTCATTTAACCCCAGGCACAGAAGCTACCCTTTTCTTTGACTTACTTGGCTTTGGTGACAACGATAGTCGTGTCTTAATTGACGATGTGATGATCTCGACAGAGAGTGTTATTCCTCCTACCACCATCAATGATCCTATTACCCTTGCTCAAGGACAATCTACCGTTATTCCTATTTTCCCCGATAACAGCAATTTAGAGGAAATCCTACAAACTTATACCATCCAAATTCAAACCCCCGCCCAACAGGGAACCGTCAACATTGCAGAAAACGGAACGTTTATTTACACTCCCAACGCTGGATTTGCTGGCACTGATACCTTTACTTATATCCTGGCTGATAGCAACGGTATGCAAACTAACCCTACTACTGTCAGCGTCACCGTTAACAATATTCTCCCAGAAATTGCTGGTATCGAGAACATCTCTGAAGTCACACAAGGTCATCAAACAGTGCTGAGGGCGATCGCAACAGATGCCGGGAATGATACCCTTACCTACATTTGGGAATTAAGCGATGGCACCCAGTTGATAGGTCAAGCAGTGACTCATACCTTCTTACACAACGGCACTTATACTGCTACTTTGACCGTTATTGATGCTCATGGCGATCGCGTCACGGCTAACTTTGAGTTAAATATCACCAATGCTGAGGCTGTCGGAGAAGTTCAAGAGCAGCCAACCATTAAGAATGGAAGTGGCAGTTCTACAGAAAACGTCGTCGATAATCCTATCATTAATAACGATACTAAGAACTTCATCGGAAAAGAAGATAACTCCACGAGCAATAACGGTAGTGATCTCTCTGTTGGAAAAGAAAATAATCGAGCTATTCACGAAAACCAGGAGAGTTCAACAGGCACAACCCTTAGTGACTCTCTTCGAGATCCCCTACCCAACGCCAGTCGCCTTGCGTCTTCTACTTCTACTAGAGACTTTGGACAGAGAACTCTGGTTACTAATTCCCCAACGCCTACTCAGACTGACAACTCTACAGAACGGATAAATCAAACATGGGAAGTTTCCTCAGATATCTTGTTCTCTTCTGTCACTGATTTGAATGGGGTCAATCAGACCACGACGCTTCCTTTGACCCTTAACCCTGTGGCATCATCCATTGCTTTGACCACTGGGGAGACTCAACTCAGCGAAATTACTTTCTTTGACTTTAACATCATTAAGAAAATGGATGATGCAGATATCCTCATCAACTCCGTCAACTTTGGTGAACTTCCAACTGTTGCTGGTTTAACTATTCCTGAGACCTTATCCTTAGAAGCAGTGGTTAATAATGTTCAGGGGTCTCAGTTTAATTATTTTACTCTGGCTTCTAGTCAGAATGGACTTATTTCTATCTGGGACAGGAAAGGGCCAGATGTTACCGTCTTTAACTCTATCTTTGGGGATAATAATCCTCAGACGGCTAATCACCTTGGAAAGACGATTGCACCCAGCCCCTTGAACCATAAAAAGCAACCCTCTAACTTTTCTCCTGTTACCAGTCAAACAAGCTTTAAACCAGAAGCGTTGGCTAATTTGATAGTACCTGCAAGTGTAACGGGATCAGAAACAGCTTTAACTTATAATGGGGTTTCTAGTCACGCCTCCCAAGTTTTCAACGCTCAAAATGTTTCTCATCGCTTTATTGATAACGGACTTGAACCTGTTGTTCCTTTCTTGAATTCTACTGCTACTTCTAATCGCCAAACTTTGACAATTGAATTTAGCCCCGTTGTTGCTACTTCATCAACCCATGATGCTGCTCACAATGCTACTGGACAATCTTTTACCTTTAATGCTAGCTTTTTAGATCTCGGTATTCTTGATGCTCAAACCGTTACTTGGAACTTTGGCGATGGTCAAACGGCAACAGGAATTTTCAACCCGACTCATAGCTACGAAGCTGATGGCGTTTACCTTGTTTCTTTGACGGTAACTAATCGAGATGGTGCGATGACAACTTTCACCTTAGAAGTCGTGGTCAACCAGAGCGCGACGGTGAGTGCTTCAATTACTGGTGATATTCAAGTTTATTTAGGAGATCTGGCTAATTTCAGTGCCATTTCTCTTGTCCCTGGTACAGAACATTTTCTCACTTATACTTGGAACTTTGGAGATGATAGTGAAGTTGTTAGTGGTCAAAATGTGACTCATTGCTTTGCACAAGAGGGTCTTTATCGGGTCACTTTGACTGTGACAGATGAGCAGGGGGCTTCTACTCATTCTACTTTTGAGGTCACTGTCCATCGGGTTGCGCACTCTACGACAAGTCTCTCCAGTCGTAATGATTTTCAGGCTCCTATTCCTTAACTTCAGTTATCAAGGAACAGTTCCTCGGTTCTTGTAGCGGTATACCTTCGTTCAATCATAAACTTTTTCTAAAACCTTGAGCATTTCTTCTTCGAGAGGCGTGAGATAAGGACGGTCTATTTTTCCCAAGATTTTTATGACCGCTTTGGCTGTTCCTTCGAGTTGAGATCCCTGTAATCGCTGAATTCGACCATGAAGTTTTTGGATCGTTTGACAATCTTCTTCTGTGTATTCTAATTCCTGTAGATACTCAATTTCTACTCCTTCTAATTCCCTATCCCATGTTTGTAAATCACAAGTGGCTCTTGATATTCCTGTGACAATCGCCCAACAGCCATTTTTCCCTCTTAATTGGGGATTCTCTTTTCCCACTATTCCTACCACTTCTCCCAACTCAAAGGGATTATCTTCTGGTTTTTTGGTCATTTGGTGTACTACCTTTTTGACCAAACGATGAGTGGGAACTTTCCCATCTGCCATCTCTACGGCTTCCTCCCATGCTTGCTACTTGTCTCGGTGGTTCTAGCCCCCCCAATGGTCGGACTTGATATTCTGTGGTGGGGAGAATTTGACAACGATTCGATGTGAGATTTTCATAAATATTGGCTCCCACAATTAAATAATCTGACTTTTGACGAGAATGACCAAACTTCTGATGACAATATTCTTCAAAACTGGCATGGGTTTCACGATATAACCGTTTGTCTCTTAATTCTCGTAACGCTGCCCCGGCTGTCCACACGGCTCCGATTACTATATTTTCTAACCGTTGCTTTTCTTTTTGCTCCGTTGGATTTAGGGGTTTAAATTCTAGGGGGACTTTCAGCCCTTCTGCTGTATCTGATACGACCTCTGGCTTGACGCATCGACCTTTCTGAGCCACTTGTGATTGTGACAACAGTTCTTCAAAGTCAGCCTCGTTCAACGTATCTGGGGCTGAGCTTCTTCTTTTTTTTCCTCTCTGATTAGCGGTCTCGCTGCGCGAGTGCGGCTGCATCGCCTTCCCCTTTGCCTCTTTCTTTTCGATTATATTATGCCGTTATTTTTGCTTCCTGACGGAAGTTTCTGGGTGAAACTTATTAAATGAGGAAACTTCCGTCATGAATAATCTTAAAGAACAAACGGAACTATTAACGGTTCCACAGCAATTATTATCCCTTTTGAGCAATGGAAGTGACATTACCTCATCTCAATTATCGGAAATTATGAGCGAGCAATTCGGGGGAACCGATGCCCAAGGCAAGTGGGAGTGGCGGTTAACTTACGATTTCCTAGAAGCTGCTCTTGTTCTGTGGATAAGAGATGCCGAAAATATTAGTCTCAGAACTTTAAACAAGTTGATGGGAAAACTTCCCACCCAATCGAGACGTTCACAAGAGCAAGTAGCCTTGCAGCAATTCTCTACGCCCTTGCCCATGGCCTATCTTGTTGCCAAAGCAGCCGTTATCACCTCTGATGATACCGTAATGGAACCAAGTGCTGGAAACGGTTTACTCGCTGCCTTTGCCCAACGCCAGGGAGCCACACTAATTCTCAACGAAATCGCCTCCCAAAGAAAGAATCTGTTATCAGCCTTGTTCCCTGATGTACCAGTGTTTGACTTTGATGCAGAGAATATTGACGATTTCTTGGAATCAGAATATCGTCCATCAGTTATCTTAATAAATCCACCGTTTAGTGCTTCTCCTAAGATGCTTAAGCGAAATCAAGGAGCCACTGCACAACATTTATCCTCTGCCTTGAGACGTTTGTTGCCAGGAGGCAGAATGGTGGCTATCACCGCCGAAGGTTTTTCCTTTAGCAAGATGATGCGAACCAGACGATGGGACACTCGGTTTCGGGTGTTATTCTCTGTGGGAATTTCTGGTAAGAACTATGGTAAGCATGGGACTAACATCAAAACTCGATTAACAGTGATTGAAAAAGGGGGACAACTTGCGGTTCCACAAATTCATGGCATTCGACCTCTTAACGAAATTTCTCAGTTACTCGAACAATTACCACCCCGACAAGAGATTTTGATCGGGGAACTAAAGTTATTTACTCCCACACCCAGAAAGGAAATTCGCCAACCACAAACATCTCGTTATGTTCCCGATGGGGATTTTGGGCAGGTGGTAGAACTATCTTATCGCCTTAAAGAAGAGGGAGAGCGCATTATCGATGAAGGGATTTTCTCACAATACCAACTGCAAGCGATCGCCATTGATGGAGCTTCCCCCCATCCCTCTCCCCTAGTCGAAAGTGCAGCAATGGCTAGTGTCAGACCACCTATCCCTACCTATCGACCCCTACTACCATAACGGTTTCTAATTGTGCCTCGCTTAATAACCCTTCAGAAATTAACCGTTGTGGTAGTAGGGGTCGATAGGTAGGGATAGGTGGTCTGAC
>JBCDDV010000241.1:0-5299 GCA_039180145.1 Cyanobacteria bacterium P01_G01_bin.49
ATTTTAATCAAATAAGTAATAACTCCTCAACTAAAATTCCAAATAATGCCAAACCAATTTGTCGCCTTCAACTAAATCAGGAATTTTCTGAGATGAACTTTTTAGCTGTTTGAGTCTTGCATCAACAATGCCCAATTGGTTTTTAATCTCACTTTTGAGCTCAATTTGCTCTTTTTCTATGACAGTTAATCTAATCGTTTGTCTACTTCATCAAAACGATTGTTGATTAGTTCTTTTAATTGTTTGAGTCAGATTCAGTGATGCTTAATTTAGAACTTACGAGGAAACTCAAATCAATTACATACGCTTCTTCTAACCATCGTTTTTCGTTGTTTTGTGGCGTGGTTGCGCCGAAGCGCAACCCGACCAAGCGAAGGAATTTACGCAAGTGAGGCTGCGTGAGTATAGCAGTTTTTCGGGCAGATGCGAGCGCAAGCTTCACAACCAATACAGTTGGCCTTATTGCCAATAGTCATTACTTGACGTTCGATGTCATCATCATCCTCATCTTCATCGACGAATTCACCGTCTTCATTGACACCCATCAACGCTAAGACGTTTTGACCGCAGACTTTGAAACAGCGTCCGCAACCGAGACAGGTATCTTTGTTGATAGCATCAACAAATTTAGGAATCCAATCGAGTTTACCGAAGGTTAGACCAGTTAAACTTGCCATAAGTGTTCTCCTTTATTTAGGATAGTTGTTGATTCGACTGATCGTCGCTAGTCATTCTTGGGGAGTGACTAGCTTTGTATTCAAGAGGACGTGAGCCGCTTGAATTCTGTAGTACCATGAGGCGCAGGGGATGAAGTTGTATCCGCCAAGGTAAGGAACGATCTCTCAACTCGTGCCACCTTTCCTTAAATACTTCGACCTGTAGGTGATGGTCGAAAGGACTTGTCGGAGCAGAATTTAACTTCAGGTACAAAGTTATCCGGTGTTGGGTTTCACTAGTTGTGGTTAACCAACAGGGGAAAATATTGTCGCTGTAGCCATCTTTTAAGCCGTCAATATCAGGAAACAACAATTGATGGGCGCGAATACCGATATGAGCCAAATTTGGGGGAATGGGTTCATAAACCTGTAGGGTGCATCCCCAGTCAAGGGCTGTAATTTTATGGGGAGAGACAGGAAGGGCGCGGGAGAAGTTTTTACAGCCAGTGAGTTGGGCCACTCTAAAATAGTAGGGGTGGTCAAAAACCTGCTGTTTGGTTCCTTGGGCAAGAATATGGCCCTCATCAAGGATTAACAGGTTAGGACAAAGGCGATAGGCTTCTTCTAGGTTGTGACTGACAAAGAGAGTGACTCCTGGATAATGGGTTAAACTGAGTCTGAGAAGCTTTTCGAGTTGGTCTCGTAAATAGGTATCTAGAGCCGAGAATGGCTCATCTAGAAGCAAAATATCAGGTTCACTGGCTAATGCTCTCGCAAGGGCTACCCGTTGCTGCTGTCCCCCAGATAATTCTTGGGGATAGCGATCGCCCAACTCCCTCAATTGAACAGCAATGAGTTGCTTTTCTACCCGTTGACGAATGGCCCTAGAAGAGAGGGTTTTAGGCAGGCCAAAAGCAATATTTTGGGCAACGGTAAGATGGGGAAACAGGGCATAATTTTGGAATAAAAACCCGATGCGGCGATCGCGACTCGGAAGATTAATTCCTTGTTGAGAGTCAAATAAAACCCGTCCGTTTAAAACGATGCGTCCGTGATCAGGGGTTTCTAGTCCAGCGATGCAGCGTAGAATGATGCTTTTACCTGCCCCTGATCCGCCTAATAGTCCCAAGGGTAACTGGTTGGTTTTAAAGGAAACATTAAGCGTAAACCCAGAAAGTTGCTTCTGAATATCGACGATCAATTCGATAGGTGCATTAGGAACCGCAGGACGGGAGTTTTCCCAGGTTAAGGGAACAACATGATTATCTGAGGATAAGAGGGTTTCATCAACCAGGGTTGGTTGCCCTTCTTTGACCTTCCCTTTGGTTCGTCTCAGGGGACGCTTTTCTGTCCAGTAGTGTACTGCCACCACAATACTTAGGGATAGGCATAACATAACGCTGACCCACAGCATAGCTTCTGTCATGTTGCCACTTTCGGCCGCAAAAAAGATGGCAACCGGAAGGGTTTGGGTTTTCCCTGGAATACTCCCTGCTAACATGAGAGTTGCCCCAAATTCTCCCAAAGCACGAGCAAAAGCCAAAAGGATTCCGGCAATTAGGCCAGGTCTGGCTAAGGGTAGCAAAATTCGCCAAAATATTTGCCATTCTGAGGCTCCTAGGGTTCTAGCACTGGCTAAAAGATTAAGATCAATTTGCCGAAATGCCCCCAATGCGGTTTTGTACATCAAGGGGAAAGCCACAACCGTCGCAGCAATAATGGCAGCATACCAAGTAAAAATAATTCTAATATTAAAAAGTCCTAAAAGTTGGCCAACGGGGCCATTTTTTCCTAAAATTACTAATAAAAAGAAACCAACAACCGTTGGAGGAAGTACCAAAGGTGCGGTGAAAATTCCATCAATTAACCCTTTTGCTTTTCCCTGATATTTAAACATCCAACGCGCTGCGATCGCCCCCCAAAAGAAGGCCATTAGTGTCGCAAAAACAGCAGTTTTTAATGAAATCCAAACAGGGGCAAAATCTAGGGTCATCGTACTTCCTTTGCTTAATAATCAACTATTAACAATCAACTACTTAGTCTTTCTGACATAAATCGCCTTGGCAATTGACCGATCTAAGGCAATTCTAGTGCTACCAATTTTGACAACATAAGACGGAAATCTTTGCTCTAAAGTAATAGATAATCCAGGCATAATTCCCATGGCAATCAGTTTTCTCAGTAAATTTTCGTCATTTTTACGAAATTGGGTAATCACACCTTTTTCTTTTTCTTTGAGTGAATTCAAAGCAGAAGATTCAACGGTAAAACTTTGGGTAAACATCTAGATAGCCTCCAAAACAAGTAATATTTTATTGAGAAGATAGCCCATTAAAAAAGCAAAAGTAATCACAAAACTACTAATGGCAATTGTCGTTTTAAGGCCTCTCGTTTTCAACATAAACTTAACTTGAGATAGACAAGGAATAAACAGGGTTAGTGTTACAGCAGCGACAACTAATTGCCGTCCCACTAAAACACCAGAATGATGTAAATCAAACATCCCCGCTGCCCCATAATCTCGGCGAAAAAAGCCATAAATGAAGACAGTTGATGCTTCAGGTGGTAACCCCATATTAAGCATCACAGGTTGCAAACCACCGTTTAAAAGAGCCAATAAGCCAGTTAATTTTCCTATCCAAATTAAGACGGAGGCTAGTATAAATAATGGAAAAATTTCACCCATATACCAACGAACTCGACCATAGGTTTTCGTCAAAATTGAACGAGGATGAGGTAACCTTAAAGGGGGAATTTCCATATGAAAATAAGAGAAACTTTTCGGTAAAGCTTTTGAGGTAATTGCCCCGACCATGGCAAAAATTAAAGCAATACAAATAGTCCAAATAATTAAGGCCGTAGAATTCTGAGAAAGCAAGCCAATAATAACGCCTAATTGAGCAGAACAGGGAATCACTAGTGCTAATAGTAAAGAAACGATAAACCGTTCTTTTTTCCTTTCTAAAGTACGAGTCACTAAAGTTCCCATACTACCGCAACCTAAACCTGAAATTAGTGGAATAATTGAGCGGCCAGATAATCCAATTAGTTTAAATAAATGATCAACTAATAAGGAAATTCTCGGCAAATATCCACTATCTTCTAGTAAAGAAAATACTAAAAAGAAAGTCGTTACAATCGGCAACACAATGGCAATAACATAGCGAAGTCCTAAAGTAATAATGCCATCTTCATTAGCAATTAAATCCTGTAAGATAGGCCAAGGTAACAACTGAGACGTAACCGAGTTGATTAAGGGATTAATTTGATAAGCAAATAATGCCTCTAAATTTTCCACTAAAACCCCTGAACCAAAGCCACCAACAAATTGATAAATCCCAAAATAAAGAATAAGAAATAGTAGAGGAAAACCTGTCACAGGATTAACGGTTACTTGGTGAAAAAATTCCTCACTTTCTGTTGACTTTTTCTTGATTTTAACAATTCCTGACTCTTCGACTTTTTTAGCAGCTTGATGACGAGTTTTTGCTATTACCAAAACTAAGGGATCACTAAATTGAGACTGAACAGAAATTACCACATTTTCAATGGTTTCAAACTTGGGTTCATGTCGTCGAACTTTTTCCCACATTAAAGGGTCTTTTTGGAGAAGTAAAAGAGCTAAGCATCGCCGAGAAACTAATGGCTGAATCGCCGCTTGAACGACATTAGTATCAGAGGTAAGAAGGCATTCGAGTTTAGTAATTCCTTCTTCAATAGCTGTAGGATAGCGCAGGAGTATGGACATAATTAGCCATCTTAGCTGTTAAACTTTGGATGCCTCGTTGTTGAGCAGCAGATAAGGTGACAACTGGGATACCTAAAGAGGTTTCTAATTGCTTTTCATTGACCCAAATACCTAACTTTTCAGCTTCGTCAATCATGTTAACTGCTAACAAAATTGGAATCTGGGTTTCCATCAATTGAAACGTCAATGAGAGCATCCGGCTGAGATTTTTAGCGTCAATAACATGAACAACTAAATCAAGAGATTCTCGAAAAACTAACTCTCTAGCAAACCGCTCTTCTTCCGTCATAGGGGTTAGAGAGTACATCCCCGGAGTATCAATAATTGTTGTGGTTTTACCAGCAATTACTGTATAGTTTCGAGAGATTTCTACAGTCGTTCCAGGATAGTTAGAAACCGTGGTATAAGCACCCGTTAAAAGATTAAATAAGAGGCTTTTTCCCACATTAGGAGAACCCACTAAGGCAATAGTTGCTTGAGAGGGAATCTTCGGAGATTCCTTTCTTAATTTTTTGGGCAAAAGATTTTGCCAAGACTTGCTAGATTGCTTTTGATTCTGACAACTATCAGGACATTGATTACACTTCATCGGTTTGTTTTTTAACCTTATGATTAGTGTATTTTTTTTCGTAATTATAAACAGTAACTAGAGATACATAAACTTTAAAATCAGAAATTTTTTGGAACGCCAAAATAACCTTTATTGGAGGCTATCATACTTGGTTATTTTGAACATCATCCAGTTGAGTGATACTTTTTTTATTTAATACTTTGAAACTTAGAAATAATCAATAATTGGAATAATAAACAGTATTTTTTTAATCTAAATTTGTGTCAATTCTTGTCACAATCCAATATAGTTCTAACCACAGACGAGCATTTTCTGTCTTGAGAC
>JBCDDV010000242.1:0-5279 GCA_039180145.1 Cyanobacteria bacterium P01_G01_bin.49
CTGAAATGTTTGGGGAAGATTCGTAATTTCAGTCCATAATTCTTGAGGACTAATACCAAACTTTAACTGTAATAATAAGACAATGGCTGCGATCGCCAAAGCAGTACCAGCACTTGCCTTAACAACTGTCAATAGCCAGCGAAATACTAGCCAAGACACCAACAACGCTGCAATTAATAGAATAAGATTTGTTGCCATAACAAAAAAATAAGTGGGTTGCCCTGGTTTAACCAGTTTACTTCTCTTCCCAAGCTTTAATGGTTGCCTATCTTAGCTCAGTGCTAGATTTGGTGACAAAGGCAAAATAATGAGCTATTGTGGACTCAAATGGTTTTTTTTGATTAACGAATAAACTTATGAAACTCCCAATAATCACAAAACTATTAACAATTACTGCCCTGGCTGCAAGTAGCGTTGCCATTGCTGACCAACCCAGTCAAGCAAGAGGTACCACGTTTTATTGTGGCATTAGTGCTGGTATTCCTACGACAATGGCTCAAACCCCTAGAGGAAATGTTCCGATAATTCGCTGGGTTTCTCGGCATTTCAACAATTCAGGATACAGTCCCACAGTTCGTTGTCAAGAAGTATCAAAACGTTTCCAAACTTATTACAATCAAAGAATTCTTAATTATATTACTACAGGCTACATGAATAATCAGCCTGTCGTCTGTGTCACGAGTACCAACGGTGGCCCCTGTTCGCGCTTATTATTTACCCTAAAACCTGGACAAAATGCCAGTCGTACCTTACAACAACTCTTTGATATCCGTCAAGGTGCAGCCGGACCATTATATGAAAACACAAGCACCGCAGGAGGCAACCAAAACCTCTATATTGATATGAATAATTACCTAGAAACAGCCCCCGTGGAAACAGGTGCAACTTCTCCTGATACTTCTTCAACAGAAACCCCCCAAAATACGCCTGCTCCTGTCTCAAATGATGAATCTAGTGGAGTTTGGTAAAAGCGCAAATGCTGAAACTTCTACTAACAATCCTTAGTTGTAGTGGTTTGATTTCTACTGTTACCTCACCAACCTTATCTCAAGAGATTAAAACCCCATTATTAGCGCAACAAGTTCCCGAAACCAGACTTTATGATCAGGCTCAGGCAATTAGCGTTAAGGTAATTTCGGGTAACAGTTGGGGGTCTGGGGTTATTGTCGGAAAAGAAGGGGGAAATTACACGATTTTAACGAATCGTCACGTGATTACCCCCTCTGACCACCATCAAGTTCAAACCCCCGATGGAAGAATTCATTCAGCAACTCTTCAGCGTAATCGTAATGTTGGCAGGGATGATTTAGCCTTACTGCAATTCCGCAGCAATCACAACTATCAGGTTGCCGTTATTGTTAATTCGTCATCACTAAGGGTTGGAGAAGCGGTTTATGGGGTGGGATTTCCCTTCGTTCAAGAAGATTATGCAAATAATCAGAGCGGATTTGTCTTAACGAGAGGGCAGGTTTCTTTAGTGTTGAGTCAACCCCTATTAGAAGGTTATCAGCTAGGTTATACCAATAATATTGTTAAAGGAATGAGTGGGGGAGCCATTCTTAATTCCCAGGGACAAGTGATTGGGATTAATGGGAAACATGCTTATCCTTTATGGGGAGATCCTTTTACTTATGTAGATGGTTCTCAACCAAATCCTCAACTAAAAAAACAAATGATTTCTATTAGTTGGGGAATACCGAGCGAAGTATTTCAAGAAGTATTAGCTCAGTCTTCTCCGACTCAATCTCCTCTATATTCTCCTAACTTATCTAGAGATTTAGAGCCAGTTGATACCCAAAAAGAGTTCTTTAACGCTCCTCATCATCCTCCTGGATATTTGTGGTAAAAATTTTTGTAAAACTTAATCAAAACTATTAATTATTAGCAAGATCAGAGGTGAATTTTATGAAATTAACTGACAATATATCCCAGGCGATCTCGGGAACCGCAATTATTAGTGCATTAGTGATTACTTTACCCCAACCAGTCCAAGCACTAACAGGAGAAGAAATTAATGATATTGCTCGCAATATTACCGTATTAATTAGAAGTGAAAAGGGCCATGGGTCAGGATTTATTATTTCTAAAAGTAATAATACCTACTATGTTTTAACGGCTAATCATGTGGTAGGAAGTCAAGATGACTATCGCATTGTTACCCACGATAAGGAAATTTATACTATAGATTACAGTAAGGTTAAAAAGCTGCCGGATTCTGACTTATCCGTTGTGGAATTTACCAGCGATCGCACTTATCAGACGGCCAAGTTAGCCGATTCTAGCACAGCAACTCAAGGCAGTTCTGTTTTTGTCTCTGGCTGGCCCCGTTTAACCACAGTCGGAAATGCAGCCGGGGGTGAGTTAATTCGTCAATTTACCAATGGTCAAATCTCTGGTTTTTTACCTAAATCCATTGATGGATATCAGATGATTTATACGAATACAACGTTAGCCGGAATGAGTGGTGGACCTGTTTTAGATACAGGTGGCCGTGTCATTGGTATTCACGGTTTAGGGGATACAGAAGACCAACAAAGGTTAGTATCCGAAGGGATGAGTGAAGAAGTCGCTGGTCGTGTTGCTAGCTTGATTAAACCTGGTTTTAATTATGCCATTCCCATGAATAAATTTCTCGATGTAGTCGGGCAAGAACGAATTTATATCAGTTTAGATGTGGAGACAACTCCCCCTGATGCTTTGGGTGCAGCTTATGTTCCCAGTGAGGAAACTGATCCACGAGATAGAGTGGAGTTAAAGGATGTCCTTGGGGATATCAATAACACCGTTGATACCATTCGTAATGTTTGTGGTTTCTTCCGTTGTTAGAGACTCTTATCTTAGTGTGTTGTTTCGGGAATAGGGATTGAGTTAATAGTTGAGCGAGAATTGCAATGCCGTTGAAAACGCGCGTAGCAACCAATCAACCATCAACAATGAACTTAACCAATTCCTTAGACTGAACTGACGTTTGTTAGAAACCCTGATCGAAACAGTCACTAATTCTTAGATAAAAACTTTGTTTTTTACTTCTTCCACTGCCATTAAAACCGTTTTTCTAGCCCATTTATCTGCTTCTAAAATATCATCTAAACTAGGCGCAAGAGGATTATGGGACGTAAAGCGATCGCAGGTGATTTCAATGACGCGGGGAATCTCTAAAAAGCTAATTTTCTGCGCTAAAAATAAAGCCACTGCTTGCTCATTAGCAGCATTTAAAATGGCAGGCATTGCCCCTCCTGCTTTCCCGGCAGCGTAAGCTAACTGCATACAAGGATACTTATTATGATCTGGTTCTCTAAAGGTTAAGTTACCTGCTTTAACCAGATCTAAAGTTTCCCAATCAGTATAAATTCTTTCTGGCCAAGATAGAGCATATAACAAAGGAAGACGCATATCTGGCCATCCTAATTGTGCTAAAACTGATGTATCTTGCAACTCAATTAACGAGTGAATGATACTCTGGGGATGAATCACAATATCAATATCTTGGTAATCCATTCCAAATAAGAAATGAGCTTCGATTACTTCTAATCCCTTATTCATCAAGGTAGCAGAATCTACGGTGATTTTTTGCCCCATTGACCAGTTAGGATGTTTTAAGGCATCTTGAACTGTAACAAACTTTAATTGTTCAACGGGCCAATCTCGAAACGCGCCTCCTGATGCAGTTAAAATAATCCGTCTTAACCCTCCATTGGGAACCCCTTGTAAACATTGAAAAATGGCCGAATGTTCCGAGTCAGCAGGCAGCAATTTTACCCCATACTTTTCAATTAAGGGTAACACTACTGGCCCTCCAGCAATCAGGGTTTCTTTATTAGCCAAAGCAATATCTTTCCCCGCTTTGATAGCAGCAATGGTAGGCAATAACCCCGCACATCCTACAATGCCAGTGACAACACTTTCGGCATCTCCATAACTAGCCACTTCGGTAACCCCTGCTTCCCCTGCCAAGATAATCGGAGAATAGTCAAGAGAGGCGATCGCATCTTTGAGGGTTCCTAGCTTATTTTCATCACAGATAGCCACAATTTCTGGACGAAACTGTTTGACTTGGGTAGCCAACAAATCAACATTAGAACGAGTTGCTAAACCCACTATTTGAAATTGTTCAGGATATTGCTCAACAATTTCCAGGGTTTGTGTACCAATAGAACCAGTAGAACCAAGAATAGAGATTTTTTTCACGATGCTGCGCCATTAAACTGGGGATCACCTTTTACTATAGGATTTTCGCGACCATCTGCAAAGTCTCTAGGGTAGTTAACACTCTAATAAAAGTTATTTCCTCCTTTACTTTTTCACCAACAATTTTGAGGTAACTTGTTGTAATTATCCTAATAAACTCGCTCAATAACATCTCGCCCCTAATTATAATTGTATTAGAGGAAATCCGTAGGATGATTGCATTATGAAGTTTCAATCCTTTCTCATGTTGATAATTTTAACCAGTTTGTGTTTGGGTTGTTCTCAACAAACTAAGAATTTATATCGTCTCGAATTAGAGAGAGCATGTGTAGACTGCAATTTAAAAGGAGTCAATTTATCTAAACAAAATTTAGGGACGAAATATCGCCTTCCCCGAGGCAGTAGTCCTTTGTCAGTTACGCCTTTTGGCATAGAAGAAGCAGAACCGGTTGATTTAACAAGAGCTAATTTAACTGATGCAAATCTTTTTCAAGCTGACTTAACTAGTGTTATTTTCAATGAGGCCAACTTACAACAGGCTAATTTGAGTGAAACAGACTTACAAGAGGCACAATTAAAAGACTCAAATCTTCAAGCTGCCAACTTACAACAGGCGAATCTTAACAAAGCAAATCTATTTGGGGCCAATCTTCAAGGGGCTGATTTACGAGGGGCTAAATTGGAAGAGACGAACTTAACAGGCATTATTACTAATGAGAAGACTATTTGGGATAAAGGCTCAGAAAACTAAATCATATTTGAGTTATTCTTTGATATCAGTCGGCAAACAAATTGTAAATATGCTTCCTTTTCCGACTTCTGAACTCATTTCAAGTGTTCCCTTGTGTGCTTCAACAATTTGATAACATAAATATAATCCTAATCCATGCCCAGAGCGTTTATGATTCCCCTGGCGAAAGCGATCAAAAATAACTGATTGATTATCAGCAGAAATACCAATGCCTGTATCTTCAACTTCAAGACAAATCATTGAAGCGTTATTTTGGGTAAGTCTGATGGCAATAAATCCTTGATCAGTGAACTTAATAGCATTACTAATTAGATTAGTTAATACTCGCCTAATTTCTAAG
>JBCDDV010000243.1:0-5265 GCA_039180145.1 Cyanobacteria bacterium P01_G01_bin.49
CGATCTTGTTATGATGTTGTGTGACCTAATGGACGAATTAGCCGTAGATTTACCCGTTAAACCTGCTAAACAATTAATTACGTTTGTTAAAGATAGGCCAGGCCATGATCGCCGATATGCTATTGATTCGACTAAAATTAGAACAAAATTAGGATGGACACCCCAAGAAACCCTCCACGAAGGATTAAGAAAAACCATTCTATGGTATTTAGATAATCACAAATGGTGGCAATCTTTGTTGTCAAAAGACTATCAGGAATATTATCAAAAAGTATACGGCCAAATAAAATAAGTTAGGACACACAAAAGTGATTCACCATCTAGATATAAAATTGGGTTTTTGTGTTTAAAATATTAGTGTCTTGATTAATTACTCGAAGAAAATCAGTTATGTCTTCTCAAACTGTTTGGATCGCACGACACGGAAACCGTCTCGATTTTGTTAATCCGAGTTGGTTTAATAAAGCACAAAGGCGTTATGATCCACCTTTATCTAAGGATGGGTTTCTCCAAGCAAAACAACTAGGAAAACGATTACAATCAGAAAAAATTGCGCATATTTTCGCCTCACCCTTTTTAAGAACCATACAAACTGCCAACGAAGTGGCAGAAATCCTTGATTTGCCGATTAAACTAGAAGCAGGGTTAGGAGAATGGCATAATCCTGATTGGATGAGTGAACCACCAGAAATCCATCCGAGAGAATTTTTAGAACAAGAATATCCTCGCATTGATTGGCAGTATTCTTCTCGAATTCTTCCTCAATATCCTGAAATGGAACAAACAATGATGCACAGAATGACTAACATTATTCAGCAATTAGTGAGAGACTATACCAATGATATTTTATTAATTGGTCATGGAGCATCTGTGATGGGAATAACTCAAGGATTAATGGGTGAAAAGCCTTTTTTTAAAGCATCTTTGTGTTGTTTAGTCAAATTAGTTAAATCGGGAGAAACTTGGGAACTCAAATTAAGCGGTGATACCTCACATTTAAGCAACACAGAAGACGAAGTCCGTTTTGTTTAGGGTTTTTCAAGACTTTTGGGAGAGGTTATAGAAAATATCTGTCTAGAACAAGACAACACCTAGGAAAATTCTCTCTACGCTTCTCGTTTCCTGCTTTGTGAAGAAATAGGAACAAATAGTCTCAAATCCTGGTCAAGCCTGATAGAACTGATAACTTCCACTTACCGGAGAAAGTTCTTTAGTATAAATTCATTAATCCAGCTAGACTTACCATAAGAAACGTAATAAAATCCGTTCGATCCCTCCTGGGTCATCCAAATCATAATAGTCTTTTATAATAAGGGGCGTAAACAAGCGTGAATATTTTTAATCGTTTTTCCGTCTCACGGGATATGGGTATAGATTTAGGGACTGCTAACACCCTTATTTATGTAGCAGGAAAAGGCGTTGTACTCGAAGAACCTTCTGTCGTGGCGATCGACAAAGATCGAAAACTTCCCCTGGCGGTTGGAGAAGAAGCTAAAAAAATGTTGGGGCGTACTCCTGGTAATGTGGTTGCTTTACGTCCCCTCCGGGATGGGGTAATTGCTGACTTTTTGAGTGCGATGATCATGCTTAAAGAGTTTATTCGTCGGGCCCATGAAGGTCGTCCCTTGGGTAACCCTCGCATGGTGATTGGAATTCCTAGCGGTATTACTGAAGTAGAAAGACGGGCGGTTATTGATGCCGCTAGAGAAGCAGGGGCCAGAGATGTCGGTTTACTTGAAGAACCCGTCGCCGCAGCTTTAGGCGCAGGTTTGCCGGTCACAGAAGCTACCGGAAACATGATTGTAGATATTGGTGGCGGAACCACAGAAGTGGCTGTTCTTAGTTTACAGGGGCGCGTTTTAAGCGAATCTGTTCGAGTTGCTGGGGATGAATTGACAGACTCTATCATCCACTATATGAAGAAAGTTCATAACATGATCATTGGGGAACGGACTGCTGAAGAAATCAAAATTCGTTTAGCCTCTGCTTATCCCATGCATCACGAAGAAGAACCCGTGATGGAGGTGCGAGGCCTACATTTAATGTCAGGTTTACCTCGTACTATTACCGTTAAAGGTGAAGAAATCCGTGAAAGTATGGCCGAACCTTTAGCTGTTATTGTTGATGCTATTAAACGGACGTTGGAACGGACACCGCCTGAATTAGCTGCGGATATCATTGATCGTGGTATTATGCTGGCCGGTGGTGGGGCTTTACTCAGTGGTATTGATACCCTCCTTAGTCATGAAACCGGAATTGTGACTCATATCGCTGAAGATCCCTTACGTTGTGTGGTCAAAGGAACTGGTGAAGTCTTGAAAAATCCCAAAGTGTTGGATCGGGTGATGAGCGAAAGTTCTCATATGATGTAAACCCAACCCAGAGAAACCCTCAAAATGCTGATAGTACGTCGTTGGTATGGTCAATACGGTTCCAAATTTATTTGGGCAGTCGTCGTAGTAGGAATAGGCTGGTTTCTGCGCCAAACACAAGGGGCGGCAGTTCTTGAGTTATATTATTGGGTGACGCGCCCTCTGCAATCTGAATCTCCTGAACTGCTACAAAAACGACTAACCAACGCACGAACTACCGAATTAGAACAGCGTGTAGTGGAATTAGAGCGGCAAAATCAGCAATTGCGGAAACTACTCGGATACTTTGAAGATCAACAAAACAATGTGATTGCGTCTCCTATTATTGGCCGCAGTCCCGATGATTGGTGGGAACAAATTATTCTTGGTCGAGGAAGCCGAGATGGCATAGAAGTCGGCTATGTAGTTACAGGAATTGGCGGATTAATTGGTCGTATTATTGATGTTACTCCCCATACTAGCCGCGTTTTGTTAGTGAGTGATCCCACTAGTCATGTGGGGGCGAGAGTTAGTCCGACAGGAACCATGGGAGTAATTAAGGGTGATAACTCTGAGATTGCAGTGATAAGCTTTTTTGAAAAAGTTCCCAAAGTTAGTCCAGGAGACACGATTACTACTTCCCCGGTGAGTCGCCTCTTTCCTGATGGTTTGCCCATCGGACGAGTGCAATCTGTCGATTTAGAAAAAGGCCCCGCTCCAGAAGCTAAAGTTTTGTTAACGGCTCCTATTGATGATTTAGAATGGGTAGTGATTCATCCATTTAAGAGTAAGTAAGTTTAAGAATTCAAGATTATTTATCAAACAATGCAGAGTTTGCGACGCTATTCTTTTCTCAATAAATTGATTATTGCTGTTTCAGTTTTGCTTTGTTTGCTGCTTTCTCCTACCCGTCTTCCTGGTATGGAATTACTTGGTGTCGGTACCAACTGGATTTTAATTTGGGTCGTAGTTTGGAGCATCAAGCGGACAGTTTTTCAAGGAATGATGGCAGGTTTGGTAATGGGATTAATTCAAGATGGCCTTGTCGGGGCCTATCCATCCCATGTTTTTAGTTTAGTTGCAGTTGGCATTCTCACAGCAAGTCTGCAAAAACAACGATACATTCAAGAAGATTTTATTTCAGTTGCTTTAATTGTGTTTGGTATGGTGATTATTGCTGAAGGTATCACTTCGGTTCAATATATGATAGGAAGAATGCGCCCTTTTGCTGAAATCGGACGAGATTATCAACGGTTAGTCTTATCTTCAGCAATTTTGACTAGTTTATGGTCTCCTGTAATATACTACCCTCTCAATGCTTGGTGGGAGAAAGCGCCAAATAATAGTCATTTACGATCCAAAAGCAAAAGCTAAGGTCTAAATTGTGATACCAATGCTGATCTTCTAGTACCAAACATTGGTTAATAATTTAAGGATATTTTGTCTTATATGAAATGGGAAAAAGAATAGTAAACCTTATTTTTCCTCATCCCCTTACTTTCCCATCTCTTCACAATTTTTTGGGCAAACATTTAGGGATTCCATATTACTTTTTAGAGCTTGAATTGGATGTTGAGGTGTCCATCCTGAAAATCTTTTGACTTGTGAACGACAAGAATATCCAGTGGCTAAATAGCGGTATCTTTCTTCAATTTTTGCGGGGAGATGTTGTTGCCAACTACTTTGATAAATTCCTTGGGAATGATTGTAATGTTCTCGTTCATGACCGTATATTCCTGCCATTCCACAACAACCAACTGAGACAATATTTAGGGTGAGTCCCATTCTTTTAAAAATTTCTTGCCACTGTTTTTGCGAGTTGAATACTAAGGATTTTTCATGACAATGACCTAGTAAGTAATAAGGATTTGAACTGAGAATTTTTGGGAATGGTTTATCTTGGAGCGTTAGAAATTCTTGGAGTAATTTGATTTGACTTAAACGATTATTTCCCTGAGAAATCTTTTCATATTCATCGCGATAGGTGAGTACCAGGCTAGGTTCTATGCCAACTAAGGGAATATTTAAGGCAATTAATGATTCTAAATTATCAATATTTTTAATGACAATAGACTTAAATTTATCTAAAAATCCTTTCAAATGTAATACTTTCCCATTGACAAAGAAAGGAGCAACATAAACATGATAACCTAAGTCTTGCAAAAACTGATAAGTATCTATTACTAATTGAGCTTCATAAAAGCTAGTAAAAGCATCTTGCACTAAAATAACGCTATTTTTTTTCTCTGATAAGGATAACTTTTTTAAAGTAGCTAAATTATAATCAGGAGCTTGTTTCAATAATAATTCTCGTCTAACAGTTTTCACACTAACTAAAGGCGGATCAACCATTCCCAACCCTTTTTTAAGTAACCAGAGTACAGTTCGATTTCGCAAGACAAAATTCACTAAATAAGGAGCATAAGATTGATAATACGCTAAGATTTCTATCTGCCCCATTAAATAATCTCGCAAAGAACGGAAATAACGACTATGATAACGGTTTAAAAATTGAGCTTTTAGGTCAGGAATATCAACGTGAACTGGACATTCACTGACACAAGCTTTACATCCTAGACAACCTTGCATTGCCCCATAAACGTCATGAGAATAATCTTTAATACCTCGCTTTTTTTCGATGGTGTGCCAAACTTTTTTTGGTAATGAAAATGCTTGATTTACTGTTTCTTTTTGTTCTGATATCGAGAGCAATCTTAACCATTCTCTTAATAACATTGCTCTCCCCTTCGGAGAATGAATGCGATCGCGAGTTTGTTTAGCAGAGGGACAAATAATGGCATCTGGATCAAAGTTAAAACAAGCGATCGCATTCATTCTCCGAAGGGGAGAGCAATGTTATTAAGAGAATGGTTAAGATTGCTCTCGATATCAGAACAAAAAGAAACAGTAAATC
>JBCDDV010000244.1:0-5262 GCA_039180145.1 Cyanobacteria bacterium P01_G01_bin.49
AATTCTTTGGTTAGTTAATCGTCAGATATTAATCTATCGAAAATTTAGGACTATTTTGGAAGTTGGTTTGAATTTAATCGAAAAAGAAAAGAAAAATAAAGTTAATCTTCTAAGGTGAAAAAATTTATAAAACTTTTCTGAGTGGTTTTGAAATGAAAAAACTATCTATAGCTAAACTTAAAAATTTATCAGGAGCCATCTATTTTTCCATTGCTACTTTGTGTG
Source organism: Cyanobacteria bacterium P01_G01_bin.49 (assembly GCA_039180145.1). Taxonomy (GTDB): domain Bacteria; phylum Cyanobacteriota; class Cyanobacteriia; order Cyanobacteriales; family Microcystaceae; genus JBCDDV01. Next base: position 226 of record JBCDDV010000244.1, read on the forward strand.
GTTTATATCCTTGCCTACTAATATTATTGTACACTCTAGGCATTGATTTTGATAATCGCCCTATTTGTTCTCGTCTTTCTTTTGATGAAATCGTTCCTGTAGCTAATGCAATCGAATCTTTTCTATTACAAGGATTGGCTGTCTTTTTGGTCTTAGGAGGAATCATTAGTTTGATAATAACAATTATTAATCAGCGAACCAATGCTAACTACTATGATGAAAAGAATCTTCAGCAAGCTTTCTTCGCTATTATGCTACTTGCTGTTTGTTTACTTTGGTTTGCTTTTCTCTATTGGAAAGCCGGAACTTTTGTTTCCTTAAATTGTACTAGAGCATTAACCTTTAAAACTCTAGAAGTTCAACTACGGGTGATCATAAACAGTCTCTTTCTCTTTGTGCTGCCCACTTCCTTCCTGGGGGCTTGCGCCTGGGTCTTTTGGCACGAAGTATTTGAGCTTTATCATCCGGATTCTTGATCATTTCTGCTGTCGTAAAATGGTAATGTTATTCAAGATCAATTCTCATCTTACGAATCTCAAAAATATCAGGCAACTTCTAAATACAAGGTCTCTTTTTAGGGTATTTAGTTGTCTTTAAATTGTTCTAAATTTAGGAGTTAATTGTTGTTTACAAAGTCTCTAAATAATGATATATTTATTTTAGGTTCAAGTTCATTAGCTGATAGCTTTAAAACCCTTTGCTTCTCATACCCTGTTTTAATAATGGGGTATTTTTTTGAATATTTTACCAATCAATAATCTTAGTATTTTTAATTAAATTAAGTGTTGATATTTTTGTTCTTATCCTTTATGATCTAATCAGGAAAACTAACTGCTTCAATGTTTTTTCCTAACCCCAATATTTTCCCTAACCTTTTCTTAGTTAATACTTAGGTAATCTGAAGCAAAAAAGATGCTAAAGATGCTTTGGCTCACTTATTTAACTTAATCCCCGTCTCACCCTCTCAAAAGATCGAGAAGAAGATACCTATCTTTTTCTCCAGACTAAAAAACCCCTCAATCGCTACTGTATTTCCCTAAAGAGGAATTAAGCAGTATGATTGAGAGGTGATCCTCAACAAAAAAGGATTAATGATGAACACACAGAGAACAACAGGTAACAGAAGCCCTATAAATGGCGAAACGCCGTCGGCTTGGGGAAGTTTGACGGACGTTTCTACTAAAGGTCTTCCTGGGATGTCTCTGATACACCAGAGGAGGTGAGGAATGACATAGTAGGAAGTTGCTATTAAATTTTTGAAGCGGATTAGCGTTGATGCGCTAATACTGTAATTTTTTGACCCGCATCTCTATCATAGATGAAAGTTGCGGAATACACAACCTTTGTCAAAATTTTGCAGACTTACCCGAATTCAAGGGCGATCAAGCTTTATTGCGCTTCTCAAATTCAAGACTTTCTCTGTCGTCATTTGTCACTTCCTTATGGTCGCTACTAACCCATAAGGAGAAACCAATGGAGAAGCAACAAAATTTAACACTTAGCCACTATGTCTCTCTCAGATGGAGTCATGTGTTTCGAGTGGCCCCCTTTGAGGATTTATCTGGGACAGCCATCACTGTTGAAGAAGGCAATGAGGCGGATCTACCCAAAATCCAACCTTCTGCCTCCCTCCCGCAGCGAGATAAATCCTAGAGTGCATCGCTGCTGCTTAGGGTGAGCCAGATGTTACTGAGACTTAAGCCCTTAATTAGCACCGTCTATCTTTGCCTATCTGAGATAGACCACGATGCTTATGCTCGGTTTCAAGCACAGCTAAATAACCTGAGTTCATCTGAGAAGCAGACAGCCATTGATATTCAGCTAATTCAAATAGAAAAAGCTGGAGAAGCCCCGTCATGTCAAACCAGTTGCGTAATCAATCAGTTGATTTGCTCCGGCAGGTCAACATAAGAGGCTGGAAACCAGCCCTATTCACATACTTTTTAATCTTAATTGCGTAACTGGTAAATTGTGAGGACTAGTCTCACAATTCAAGACTCTAGCCCTTCGCCGTAGCACTCTCGGCGAATAGTCAACAATTAACAACAGATAATGGATGAAGACCACTAATATAAATTTTAAGGGGAAAACTTAGTCGGTGAGAAAGGCAGGGCGGGTAAGAGACGAAGACTTTTTCTTTGGCTCCCCATCCAATATCTTCTTATCCCCCTACTCTGCTGAGTTCGTAACTAAGACCTTTATGGGCAACTGAGGCTGTGCGTCTCAAAAATTATCAATTGTTTGTTTGACGGGACATCTCCAGCCCTTAACCAACTGGAGAAAACCGAAAGATGACAACTAACAACATTAACCAAGCCCACTGGAACGAATGGGTTAATGGTTCAGCAGTCGATCCCGATATTGTCTCGCTCAATGTGAGATCGCTATCTGGGACAACTCCCCACGAATATCTCCTTTACTCAGATAAATTAGACCGACGCAACAATGGCCGGTTATCCACCCGATACTTGCGTCGCTATCAACATCTTGAAGATGGAGGTTGGTGGTGTAGTGGGGTCGATCTCCTCGCAGGTAACGATTCATTATGGGGCTGTTTCAAACCAAATACCCCTCGTATTACAACAGACTACAATGACCAGGGGCATTTTAAAAAACAGAAGACAGTCAAATACGAACATCCCCCAAAAGCAGAGACAGAAGTATTTTTCTTGAAAGTGCCTTTGACAATTTGGCAAGAGATCGCCACTCGATACGAAGTCCCCTTACCCGAACAAATTACCATCACACAAGCAGGTGAAGCATTAGGCTTTTGGCAGTGGGTCATGGAGAATCCCAAAGTCGCTCTTACCATCACAGAAGGGGCTAAAAAAGCAGGGGCATTACTCAGTGGGGGCTATTGCGCGATCGCCCTCCCTGGCATCTTCAATGGTTATCGCCAAGCCAAAGATGAGACAGGCAGTAAAATAGGACAACCCCATCTGATTCCCCAATTGCAAATATTAGCAACTCAAGGACGAGAATTTTACTTTGCTTATGATAGTGATAGTAAAGTGTCTACCATTGCCAACGTTAACAAAGCCATTGAAAAAACCGCTAAACTTCTAGAAAAAGAAGGCTGTACTTGTAAAGTCATTGGCTGGTCAAACGAATATAAAGGGGTGGATGACTTTATTGTTGCTAAAGGCATTGAAGCATTCACTAAGGCTTATGCACAAGCTAAACCCATTGCCCTCTGGCAAGTCACCCAACTCAAGCAGCTAACCTATCGGGTCTCCCTAGAAATTGAGCCATCCTTGCGTTATCTCCCTGAACTCAACATTCCTCCCACTGCTAAACTCATCGGACTCAAAGCTCGTAAAGGAAGGGGGAAAACTCACCAAATAGCCGCTTTGGTTGCTGAGGCTTCTCATCAAGGCAGACGCACCTTAATTCTTTCCCACCGTCGTCAATTAGTCCAAGAGTTATGCGATCGCTGTTGCATTGATAATGTCGTTGAATATCGTACCAGTGATTCGGGTGGGGTCTTTGGGTACGGGTTGTGCGTTGATTCTTTGCATCGACAATCTAATGCCCGATTTAACCCCGATGATTGGCAGGATGCCTTAATTATCATCGATGAGGTTGAACAAGTCTTATGGCATCTTCTCAGTGCCAATACAGAAGTTAAGAAAAATCGGGTTCGCATTCTCAAAAACTTTCGTCAGTTGCTCCAAAATGTCTTAACCGCAGAAAAAGGCCAAGTGTTAGTGGCCGATGCCGATTTAAGTGATCTGGCCCTTGATTATCTGCGTAGCCTGGTAGATAACCCCCCAGATCCTTTCATTATTCATCAACCCGTTGCCCCTTCTACCATTACTCCAGAAGAACGCTGGGATATCATTAATTATCCTGATACCAATTGCAAACGCTTAATCTTAGATTTGATTGAACATATTCGTGATGGGGGGAAACCGATGGTCTGCCTGTCTGCTCAACAAATGAAGAGTCAATATGGAACCATTAACCTAGAAGCCACTTTACGAAAACACTTTCCTAAGTTGAAAATTCTGCGCATTGATAGTGAATCTATTGCTAACCCTAAACATCCGGCTTATGGTTGTATTTCCCACCTCAATGAGATCTTGGTCGATTATGATGTCGTGTTAGCTTCTCCTTCTATCGAGACAGGGGTAAGTATTGATATTCGAGGACACTTTACTTCAGTCTGGGGTATTGCTGGCGGCACATCTTCTGATAATGCGGTTTGTCAATCTCTGGCCAGAGTGCGAGAAAATGTGCCTCGTTACCTCTGGATTTCTAAGGTAGGACATAATCGTGTGGGCAATGGAACCACCAACCCTAAAGAATTATTTGTCCGGCAAAAACGTGAAACCAATTCTCACATCAAACTGTTGCTAGAATCGGAGGAATATGAAATACATGGCATTGACTGTCAATTTCAAGCTCCTTCTTTGTGGTGTTGGGCGAGAATGGCCGTACGGGTTAATCTGGGTATGATCGCTTATCGTCAATCAATTTTAGATTATTTAAGGAACGAAGGACATCGTATTCGTAATGTCGATGAATTGTTTGATGATGATGAGCAAGTCCCTAAAGAAACTGATAATAATGTCAGTGATGATGGTGACGATCATCAAGAGAATGCAACCATCGATGCTCACAAGGTAGAACAGATTAAACAGTTAGGGGAACAGCTTAAGCAAGTCTCTGAGGAAAATTGTCAAACTTATTATCGTTGCGTTAGTGAGTCCCTTGTTTATACTCATCGAGAGGAAGAAGAAGTTAGCCGTCGTTTATCTCGCACCGATGAAGAACGGGCCCGGCTGCATAAAACTCGTTTATGCCGACAATATCATGTTGATGAGGTTTCTCCTCAATTAGTTGAACTTGATAGCCAAGGTGTTTACAAGGGAATGCAGTTGCATTATTACCTCAGTGTGGGACGAACTTACTTGAAACACAACGAACGCGATCGCTTAGAAAAACTCTTAAAGCAAGGTCAAGGGGCTTTGTTTTCTCCTGATTTTAACCGAGGCTCTCTCTCTGCTAAGATTTGGCTCTATGAATACTTACAAT
>JBCDDV010000245.1:0-5231 GCA_039180145.1 Cyanobacteria bacterium P01_G01_bin.49
AGCAGAGGAGCAGGGAGACCTTCGCACTCGGAGAGGGCTTTTCGGTTTTCTCCCCCGCCCCCTGCCCCCCGCTCCCTTGCAGTCTCAGCTAGGTTTTTAAGCAAAACCTGCGTAGTATTGCCTCCTCTCCCTCTCCTCACATCCCCTCCCTTACATCTTCACTTCTCCCTGTTCCCGACTTTCTACTAGATTTTCTTATCCCGAACTCAGATTAAATAAAGGAAGCAGGAGGCCGACTAGAGACGGATTCAGACCCTTCTCTAATCGAAGACCACTAAGCAAACGTGAGTTCGACAAAGGGAAATTTTTGAACAATAAACAACCAGCAAGAAGTCTTAAACTCTGATTTTCTCGTTGAGAAAAATAATAACTCCTAACTCCTAACTTCTAACCCCGAACTCACGTTAAGCAAGACTTAACTAAAATTCTAAGTATATTCAGAAATATCCTCCTTACAATCATCAGCGAGATAACACAAAGCACGAAACCGTAATCCCACCAACTGTTCATAGAGAGGATTTAATTTACATAAAGGAGGAATATGGACAATTTTATGACCAAATAACTTAATATCTCGCTCAAAAGGACATTGAGGGGGAACCATTTTACAAATAAACTTAGCTAGACGGGGATCTTGAATATCCATTCCATCTAACCAGTCTTTGAGAGGATATAAGAGATCAGGGTGCGGATGGGGAGGGCTAACTAAACTACTGCTTCCGCCTGCTGCAGAGTCTTCTAGATGCTCCTGTGTAGGTTCACATAGGGTATGTTCGAGGGATTCTAAAGCTTCAACCTTCAGACCTAATGCTTCGCTAAACTCGTGTAGCAGTTTCGCTTCAGGAGCAGAATAAATGCCATCAGCGATCGCCACTAAAACAGCCGTCCTTAAAAAATTTTCTCCTGTTTTGCGGTCATCACGACCTAAAATATCGGCTAATTCTTCTGGGGTGATTGACTTATAAGAGACAGTTTCCTGCTCGGCGATAGCCAAATCTTGGGTTAACTCTGCAATTAATTTCTGTTCTTGGGGATCGTAGTCACCATCACACCAAGCAATGGTAAGTAACCCTCGTAACCAAGCAGAAATTTGTTCATTTGTATATGGATATTTTGCAACACTTGCCATAACAGTTTTGAGGTTAAACACTTTGGATAAGAGTAGGGAAACACTCAAATTAATGTTTCCCTCTTCTTGAGTTTAACTTTTCTCTGGTCTTTCTAGTGTTGAACAATTACGGGAATTCCGTCTTGAACCAATTCATACAAGGCTTTGACATCTTGATTTCTCATCCGAACGCAACCATGAGAAACCGCTTGACCCATGACATGTTCCCCAGGAGTTCCGTGAAACCCGATATAATTTTCGCCATCTGTCCAAAAACCGATCCATCTTTCTCCAAGAGGACTATTAGGCCCCGGCGCGCTAACCTGGCCGTTCCAAGGATTTTTCCATTTAGGGTTTTCTACCATCTGTATCACTTCAAAATTGCCTTGAGGGGTTTCCCATCCTTTTTTGCCGATCGCCACGGGATAACTCGCTAATACCTTATCCTCTTGATAAGCGTAGACGCGGCGTTCTTTTAAACTCAGAACAAGACGAGTGGCTACAATTTCGGCTGCTTCGGGAGGGTTAGAAATAGCTGCTTCTTCAACACCAGGACTGATAGAGGTTTCTGAGGTAGATGATTCAGAGGTTGCTGTCGAAGTTGCTGTCACTTCAGACGCAATTGTTTGTCTTTGTATTCCTGTAATAGGTAATAGTAAACTCCCGCCAATAAAGGTGAGTGTGAGTAGTGAACGAGTAAAAAACATTTTGGAAATCCTAATAGAAGTGTGTGAGTGATTGTCTGATATTTATTAGGGATGAGGTCAAGTAAAAGTTTCCGGAAAACTGCCTCCCTTATTTGTATTGGGAGCAACAATTCGTGCCGAAACCATATTTTTGTACGTGAACTCATCCATTATTCTAAAGGAGTGTTTAGATAGTCATTCATAAAATTAGCACTCTCTTAATAATATGCTATCTATCTTTATCTAGATTCATCAGTATACCTACTGGTAGATTTTTCTCAAGGTTTTTTAATGGCAGTAAATTTACGATTATGTTATGAGTAATACAGCTAACCTAGTGGTTATTTCCGATTCAATGATGATCAAATAATTACTGACGGGAGGTAGAAACGGCAAGAACCCCCAATACATTAAACCCTCGTTTCGTGAGAACTTTAGCTGCTTCTAAAGCAGTCGTTCCTGTGGTGTAGATATCATCAATCAGTAAAAAAGAGGTTGACGAATCATAATTCTGCAAAGATTTACCTAACCCGAACGCTTGCTGAATATTAGCTTGGCGTTTCTGCGGGGTTAAACCAAACATGGTTTCGGTTTGACGAATTCGCACTAATCCCTTCGCTTGTAACGGATATTTTGTGATTTGACAAAATCCTTTCGCAATTATTTCGGCTTGGTTAAACCCTCTTTCTTGTTGCTTTTTAGCATGAAGTGGAATCGGAATAACAATAGGTTTTTGACGAGTTTTTATTAACGGATATTTCTGCCAAGTTTCTCCTAAGCACAGCCCCAAAAATTCACCAATAAAAGGACTTTTATCGTACTTCAAAACAGCGATCGCCTGTTTTAATTTGCCTTCATATTTTCCCCAAACAAAGAGGGGTAATTCTGCTTGCCAAAATCTTTGAGGATCTTTAAATTGACACCCTCGTAATTGTCGTTGACAATCGTAGCAAATCTCTTCATCCGTGGGGCGTTGACAGAGAGGACAATTATTTTTCAAAAAAATCGAGAGAATACTTTTAAGCATTATCATTGCAAGACGATTTAAGATTTTTGAGGCTCAGTGACTTGACATGATCGACAAAGTCCAAAAAACTCTAGAGTATGATAGTAAACTTTGAAATGACGAGACTGCTCTAATTTTTTTTCTAAATCATGGACAGGACATTCATCAATGGGAAAAGATTGTCCACAATTTACACAAGTGAGATGATGTTGGTCTTGATGGATTAAACTATAGAGAGCTTCGCCATTAGGTAACTGTCTCGCTTGAATTTCTCCGTCAAGCTTCAACGCTTCCAAACTTCGATAAACGGTAGCAAGTCCCAGGGATTTTTCTCTATTTTTCAGTTCCAAATATAAATCTTGAGCAGAAATAGGACGATTTAAAGATTTGAGAACCTTAACAATTTGGGCTTGAGAACGGGTACGTCGAGGTTTCATAATAGAAGGTATTTTCTAGTCACTTACATCTAATGTCTCAACAATATCACTGCCGCATCTATGTTACCTTGAGATCATCGGTTTTAGATCCAGCCGGGGTAGCCGTACAGTCTGGACTTGAACAATTAGGCTACAAAGGCGTAGAAAAAGTTAGAATTGGCAAGTATATTGAGCTTAACATGACAGCTAAGGATGAAAGTCAGGTTAAACAGCAGTTGGATGAAATGTGCGATCGCCTTTTAGCAAATCCTGTGATTGAGAATTATTGTTTTGAAATTACCCCTATTAATGCTAATCAACCAGTTGTAGGATAAAAATGAAATTTGGAGTTATTGTTTTTCCAGGATCAAACTGCGATCGCGACATTGCCACTATAACAGAAGGATTATTGCATCAATCAACCTCGATGATTTGGCATCAAGAAACTGATATTTCCGACCTTGATGTGGTGATAATTCCTGGGGGATTTAGTTATGGAGATTATTTAAGATGTGGGGCGATCGCTCGTTTCTCTCCCGTGATGCAATCGGTTATTGACCATGCGAATGGAGGTAAATTAGTCTTGGGAGTATGTAACGGATTTCAGGTATTAACGGAAGTGGGTTTATTACCAGGAGCCTTAATTCGTAACCGAGATCTTCATTTTATCTGCGATCGCGTTCCAGTGCGTGTCGAAAATCATCAATTACCCTGGACAAATGCTTATTCGTCCCAAGAAGTAATTACCTTACCTATTGCTCACGGAGAAGGTCGTTATTATGCTGATGATGACACATTGAAAGAGCTAGAAGATAATGATCAAATTGTCTTTCGCTACTGCACCACAACCGGAGAAATTACCGAAGCAAGTAACCCCAACGGTTCTTTGCATAATATTGCGGGAATTACCAATCAACAGGGGAATATTTTGGGGATGATGCCTCACCCAGAAAGAGCGTCAGACCCTCTGACTAGAGCGGTAGGAGGACGAAAATTGTTTGAAGGGTTGCTAGAAAAAACGATAGTTTGACAATATGAATGAGGTTTTAGGAAGGCTTTTTTTGTCTTAATTTTTCCTAACAGACAGAAGAGGATTATGTTGGGTTTCGTTTCTCACTGACAAGATCTGCGCACCGCTACGCTGATCTCTTCGAGATCGCACTAAGGAAAATACCGATTCGGATAACCTTTCATCGCTTTGACATTACTGAGGTTAGCTAAATCTTTAGCATTAGGAATAATTTCAAAAGCTAGGTCAAAAACTCGCTGATATACTGGTTGTTTTTTTAATTTCTTTAAACCTTTCAAAAAAACTTGGCGATATTCAACCTTCAAGCTACTCCTCCAAAAATTCTAACGCTGCTTTGCGATCTAAGATCGGAGAGTCTTGAGCTTCATCCATCGCCTTGTTGAGCCAGTAATCTTCGAGTCTTTCTTGTATCTCAAGTTTCTCAAAATCAGATTTATGAATTTCATGCTGTCTCTTGTCCAACCAGTGATAAAAATCTTCTATTAACTGATAATAATCTTGAACAAGATCTTCAAGGAAAATACCTTCTATATTTCTCTCTAAATATTGCTTTGAATCACCCCAATGTTTCCACTTTAACAACGACTCAACTTCAAGCTTCATAGGAAGATCAATGCCTATATCCTGCTGAAATGTAATTTCAAGACCTCCCAATGGAAGAGTATAATGCTGTGTATAGTTTCGCAGTTTCTGAATAAACTTTTGCACTTCATTGGTAGCTAGCTTTTTATTTTTCTTAATGTCATATTCGTCCTTAAAATCATGATTAGAGTATAGCTTGCTTACAGATACTGTTGTATGGTCAACAAGAGATTGCGCAGATGCCAGAAAGTTATGAAAGAGTCTTGATATTTCATCTATAAGTCTTTCATTACTCTGAGGTATGTCGTAATTGTACATTTCCAAAGATTTCGGAGAATCTTTAAGGTTTTCAAGATCATTCATTAGCTTATAATAATTTTCTCGAAAAACACTAAAAGTAGCT
>JBCDDV010000246.1:0-5214 GCA_039180145.1 Cyanobacteria bacterium P01_G01_bin.49
ATAATTTTTGGAAAATAGAAACATTTTTAAACATTTTACGTCTCTAGACCAAGCCCCTCATTAATAGTTAGACTAAATGAAAAAAATAAGGTTACTATTAACACCTTTTATAATATCTAATGTGTGGCTCACTACTTTCCCTGTATCAGCAGTAACTCGTTCTAATTTTTATTTACCCGATGAAGATTTTTGCGCGGTTTATCAAGGTAGTATCAATAGTGAACATCAATTTATTTTATCGGTTAAACAAGAAAATAAATTAACCATTCAAGCTAACAATGACTTAAAAGTTGCTGTGATTCGCCAAGGGAAAATTATCACCCCCTACCAAATACAAGCATCAAAAACTCCGATGATTTCTCAATGGTTCTATTATACAAAACTGCAACAAAAGCATATTATTTCTATTAAAGGTCATACTTCACAAGCCAAGATTAGACTGTGTCTTATCAAATAAAATCGGGGGACTTTACCCCCAACTATAATTAATAATGCCGACTTCCATTTAGTTAGACTGATGTTGCTACCACAACAAACTGTCTAATTTTTTACTTTATTTTGCGCCAATTTTTCCGTTTATAAGCGATTCCCAATAAAGTAATGATCCCCAAACCTGATAAAAAAGAAGGCTCAGGAATTCCCTCAGCATTACTAAGTTTGAGATCATTGGGAGAAGTGAGAATAGGTTGTTGTAGAATGCTTTCAACAAAAACCATCATGTCATTGTAGTCTTTGTCCCCATTCCACGTATCTTCAAAAGCGATGATGCGATCGCTTGATAAAAAATCGTTCTCAACTCCGCTAAAAGATAGCTGTTGTCCTTGTCCTGTGTAAACCAAAGACTGAGGAACTCCGTTGTTACTATCGTTAGCAAAAAACCTCTTACCATCCCGTTCTAAATAAAAGCTGACAGGGCCTTCCAAGGTAAAAGATAAATCACCAAATAGTAATTGACTATCAGAAGTAATTCTCACACTAGCTTGATCCCCCGCAGTGGCAGCACCATCAAAAAGAGAGATAAAGGTTTCTCCTGCTGCATCATAAAGACCAAATCCATTTTTCTTAGCATAGCCAGCACGTTCAAGCATCAATGAAACATTCAGGTCGAGAAAACCAGTTTTAGGAATACCAAAGTAAGTTGACTCACTATATTCCTCAGCATCAATTGTGCCAGCGACAGTGGTATTGTCAAAAAAGTTGTGAAGACTACTCAGATTAGCCGCTACAGATTTGCTTGAGGAACTTATCCCTAGTATCAGGAAAACGGCTGAGTAGATAAGCGATTTGAAAAAAGAATTCTGTTGCATTTTGAACAATCGAGATTGTTTCATAGTTAATAACCTTGGTTGTAAGAACCAAATGTTGATTAAAATCAGGAAATATAGCCAAGACAATCTAATACCAAATCCTCTTCAATAAAGGCGATTCCCAAAGTAAAGCAAATCCACTAGGGATTTGCTGTTGACGTTTAGGAAGAGGAGTGGTACTCAATTGAATTGGTACGGCATCATCTTATGACCGTTTAATAGGTGATGTCAGTCCCAAGAATTGTGTATATTCAGGGATTTAGGGATGTTTGTTGTTCCTTGTAAGTAGAAATAAGTAGAATATTGAGACTTCTCAGATTGATCGGGTAAACCGAACAAGGAGTTCAGGGATCAAGAATAGGGAAAATAAGGCGTTATAGATTCTCACAAATTTCATCTGTTTTTGCAGCCATGATAAAATCGTTTTTATGTAATCCATTGATAGCATGAGTCCACCAAAAAACAGTTACTTTGCCCCATTCTGTTAGTAATGCAGGATGATGTCCTTCTTGTTCAGCAAGTTCTCCGATGTGATTAGTAAAAGTCAGTGCTTTTTTGAAGTTAGGAAAACGATAGACTTTTTTTAACGTTAAATTTCCTTCTTTTTCTATGATTCTCCAGTTGGGAATTTGTGGTTTCAATTGTTCAATTTCTTCTAAAGTAACCCTTGAAGAATTAGCGTTACAGACTTGACAACTTTGTTTTTTGAGATGGCTCATCTTGAATGAAACCTCACTTGATTATTAGTCTGACAAATTGTGGTGATTGACTTTTCGCCGATTAAATTTTGTAATAACGTTTCTGCCGTTGCCAAAATCTAAAAACTAACTGGATTAAACTTAAACTTTGCTGCAATTTGTCCACCTGACTAATCCATTTTTGGCAGTTTGTTCGCCAAAGATTAGTTCTCATTTTTACTGGCAAAATAACCACTGGTGCTGACGAGAAAATCTGTTGAATTTGTTGCTCGACATACGTTAGTTGTTGCGTCACCTTCTTGAGAAAACAAGTGAGTTTCCCAAGTTGCCAAACCAGATAGAAATTAAACAGCGTCAGAATTAAATTAAAAAGAATTACAAACAGAAGCATTCAATGTTAGAATGAAGGGCCGAAAAATCAATGGGGAATTAGCTCAGCTGGTAGAGTGCTGCGATCGCACCGCAGAGGCCAGGGGTTCGACTCCCCTATTCTCCATCTTATCGAAAGTCCTCCATAAAGCTTTGAAGATAAGAGTCGTAACTGTTTAGTTTTCACGGACGGATTCGTATGATAATAGAGTCAGACAATTAATTCCTAACAAAAGACTAACACCACATTGTCGAATGACAAAATCCAATTAGGATGAAAAGGAGATTAGCTTGGTTAGCACAACATCGTTGAAAACTACGAAATCAGAGGAAATCTTTGCTGCCGCCCAGAAACTAATGCCAGGTGGGGTAAGTTCTCCAGTCAGAGCATTTAAGTCCGTTGGCGGACAACCCATTGTTTTTGAGCGTGTTAAGGATGCTCATATTTGGGATGTCGATGGCAATCAGTATATTGATTATGTTGGCACGTGGGGGCCGGCTATTTGTGGTCATGCCCATCCCGATGTGATTAAGGCACTCCACGAAGCGTTAGAAAAAGGAACCAGTTTTGGGGCTCCCTCTTTGTTGGAAAATATTCTGGCAGAAATGGTCATCAATGCAGTTCCTAGCATTGAAATGGTACGGTTTGTTAACTCAGGTACCGAAGCTTGTATGTCTGTTCTCCGCTTGATGCGGGCATTTACAGGACGAGATAAGATTATCAAGTTTGAAGGCTGCTACCATGGCCACGCAGATATGTTTTTGGTTAAGGCCGGATCTGGCGTTGCGACCCTAGGCTTACCTGATTCTCCAGGGGTTCCCAAAACCACCACCGCTAATACTTTAACCGCTCCTTACAATGATCTAGAAGCGGTAAAAACTTTACTAGCTGAAAATCCTGATGAAATTGCTGGTGTAATTTTAGAACCCGTTGTCGGCAATTCTGGTTTTGTTGTTCCTGATGCGGGATTTTTAGAAGGATTGCGGGAATTGACTCAAGAATACGGTGCTTTACTAGTATTTGATGAGGTCATGACAGGGTTTCGTCTTTCTTATGGCGGCGCACAAGAGAAGTTTGGTGTCACCCCTGATTTGACGACTTTGGGTAAGGTTATTGGTGGCGGCTTACCTGTAGGGGCTTATGGTGGTCGTAAAGATATTATGTCGATGGTAGCACCTGCGGGCCCCATGTATCAGGCAGGAACTTTATCGGGAAACCCTTTAGCCATGACGGCTGGCATTAAAACCCTAGAATTACTGCAAAAGCCAGGAACCTATGACGCATTAGGCAAAATTACTCAGCAATTAAGCGATGGGTTGCTGAAAATTGCTAAAGAGGCAGGTCACGAGGTTTGTGGGGGTCATGTTGGAGCGATGTTTGGCCTATTCTTTACAAGTGGGCCAGTTCGTAATTATGATGACGCGAAAAAGTCTGATTTGGCTAAATTTGGTCGTTTTCATCGAGGAATGTTAGAACGAGGGGTTTATCTAGCACCGTCCCAATTTGAAGCGGGATTTACATCTTTGGCTCACACACAAGAAGATATTGAACGCACCTTAGCAGCCGCTCAAGATGTTTTTTCTTCTTTATAGACTGTATCTAGTAATAGCGGTCAGTCCACAATAATAAATATCATGTAACTGACCGCTATTAAAACCTAACAATCAAGACTATTCCCGATTATTGAGGCTATATTGATTAGGCAAAAACGAAATTAGCTTCGACTAAACTGTTCGAAGCAATTCCTGACAAGGTGGCAAGATCTTGTCCAAATGCTTCAATCACTGTATTGTCTCCCTCTTGACGAAGATTCCAGGTATCTCCTAGAGAGCCAAAAGTCAGGCTAGTGGCACCAAACCCAAAGACATCGCCTTCGGCTGCATCAAAATCAGTGATGATACTCGCCATAGTAGGTAAGTCTTCATCATCAATACTGAGCCAGAACTGATCAGCCCCCATGTCTCCAGTAACGATGTTCTCACCGTTTCCGGTGCCAAGGAACAGGATATCATCCCCAGAACCCGCTAAGACGCGATCGCTCGTTCCAGCAAAATAGAGATCATTGCCGCTACCGAGATCAATACGGTTGCCACCAACAGCAGTTGAAGTGTCTACCATATCATCGCCGCTACCAGCGAAGAGAATTTGATTGTCTCCTACAAAGTCACTATCAGGAACCGCAGTATCAAACATATCTCCGTCTGAAGTTCCTGTCACTAGTGTCGGTGCGGGTTCTGGCTGAGGTTGAGCTACCTCTTCAGGATCAACGCCAAACAAGGTTTGGTACATGAGTCGGTAAATTTCCGTGTTATCGAGGGTACTCGGTAACAAGTCAGCGTTCATCCCAAACGCTTTAGAAACAATGCTTCCGGCAACATCAGGGGTTCCTGACCAAGCCACACCGAACTCATAAGTATTGCCATTCGCATCGGGTGCGCCAGTGACAAAAGGTTCAGTATTGTTGCCAGTTTGACCATCATAGGGGACGGCAAAAGCGTCATCACCATTATCGGCAGGAGGTTGTACCCCAAGACCACCGGTTGTTTCTCCAGAGACATCATCAACTTCTAAACCGCCCCCATCACTATCAGCAGCCGTGAGAATCAACGTATTGGGATCGACATCACGGACATAGTCCATAGCAGTACCGATCGCTTCATCAGCCCGCAATACCGCCTCAATGGTTCCTGCCGCATTATTATTGTTGCCACAGTTAGCGGTGCCTTCTTCCTCCATCACCACAAAGAAACCTTCAGGATCTTCAGAAAGAATAGGCAGTGCCGCTTCTAGCATCTGAGAAACGGTGGGGGGTTCAGCGTTTAGAGGGGGTTGACCATAG